>NZ_JBAWHJ010000188.1:0-8386 GCF_049593775.1 Dokdonella sp.
CGCATCACTGATCCTGCCGTTTCAATTCCCGACTCCCCATTCCCCATTCCCGCTTTCGGAGAAAGCCAATGAGCAAACAACTACAAGACGCCTACATCGTCTCTGCCGTGCGTACACCGGTGGGCAAGGCGCCGCGCGGCATCTTCCGCAATACCCGCCCCGATGACCTGCTTGCCCATGTGATCCGCGCGGCGGTCGCCGGTGCACCGGGGATCGATCTGTCACGCATCGAGGATGCGATCATCGGTTGCGCGATGCCCGAGGCCGAGCAAGGCATGAACGTGGCGCGCATCGGCGTGCTGCTTGCCGGGCTGCCGAACTCGGTACCGGCGCAGACGATCAATCGCTTCTGCTCCTCAGGCGTGCAGGCCATTGCGCTGGCTGCTGACCGAATTCGCACGGGCGATGCCGACCTGATGCTGGCTGGCGGTACCGAAAGCATGAGCATGGTGCCGATGATGGGGCACAAGATCGCAATGAATCCAGCTGCATTCCAGGACGAGAACGTCGCCATCGCCTATGGCATGGGCATTACCGCCGAGAATGTCGCCAGCGAGTGGAAGGTCAGTCGCGAGGATCAGGATGCGTTTGCGCTCGCTTCCCACCAGAAGGCACTGGCTGCGATCGCTGCTGGCGAATTCAAGGATGAAATCGTGCCGTTTGCGCTCGACGACCATTACCCCGACCTGATCGGAAGGTCAATCCAGACAGACAGCCGCATCATCGACACCGACGAAGGCCCGCGTCCGGACACCAGTGCTGCCGGACTGGCCAGGTTGCGCACCGTGTTCAAGGCCGGCGGCAGTGTCACGGCAGGCAACTCGTCGCAGATGTCCGATGGTGCCGGCGCGTTGATGCTGGCCAGCGAGAAGGCGATAAAGGAATACAATCTGACGCCAATAGCGCGTTTCGTTTCGTTCGCCGTCGCCGGCGTGCGCCCCGAGGTCATGGGTATTGGCCCGATCGAAGCCATTCCAAAGGCATTGAAGCTGGCAGGCCTGAGCAAGGACCAGATGGACTGGATCGAACTCAATGAAGCGTTCGCTGCACAAGCCCTGGCCGTGATTCGCGACGTAGGACTCGACGCCAGCAAGGTCAACCCGCTGGGTGGTGCGATCGCACTCGGCCATCCACTCGGCGCAACGGGCGCCGTTCGTGCAGCAACCCTGATCCACGGCCTGCGTCGTCGCCAGCAGAAGTACGGCATGGTCACCATGTGCATCGGCACAGGCATGGGCGCGGCCGGGGTTTTCGAAGCACTCTGAGTGCATCCGTCGTTGGGTGCGGGAAGCGGCTGCAGCCGCCTCCCGCCACGCTCCAGGTTCAGGGCGATCCTGCATGCAGATTGTAGTCATCAAGCATTACAAGCAGCCCTACGAGAATCCGATATCCGTAGCTGCCAACGACAGGGTCACGCCCGATTTTGGCAAGACCACGGACATGGCAGGGTGGGTTTGGTGCAGCGCCGACGATGGACGTTCCGGATGGACTCCGCGAAACTGGCTGGTTCACGATAGCGGCAGATGGAAAATTGATCGAGACTTCGATGCGATCGAGCTTACCGTCGAACCCGACGAGGTGTTGAATGCAGTTCTTGAAGAGAGCGGATTCTTCTGGGTGACGCGACATGATGGCAGTGCAGGCTGGATCCCCTGCGAGCATGTTTCGGTTCTCGAGCGAACCTGAACACCTGCTCCACCCAATCTCCAGCTCAACAGCATCATCACCAGTGGCTTGGCACGGCTGAAATTATTCAGGCCAGACGCGTGCCATTCGGCACCGGCCGCTCGATCGCGGTGACAACCACGCCTTCGGCGGTAGGAAACCCGGTCAGCAGGAATTGCGAACGGAATGGCCCGATCTGCTTCTCGGGGAAATTGATGACACCGACGATTTGCCGTCCGACCAGTTCGTCCGCCGAATAGAGGGCGACAACCTGGGCACTGGTCTTGCGCTCGCCATATGGACCGAAATCCACCCAGATCTTGAACGAAGGATTGCGGGCTTCCGGAAACGACTCAACGCGAATCACCGTACCGGCAACCATTACGACACGTTCGAATTCATCCCGGTTGAGTGCGTGGTCATTCATCTGCAAACAATCCAGATCAACGGCTGGGCACCGTCGTCGCGCCATCCAGTCCGACCTGGATCCAGCCCAGGTTGATGCCGATGCTGGTCGCTTCGGGGTTCGCCCACGCGTAGGCGATTGCTCGCCCACTGACGTCCTCGATCACGGACAGCTTCAAGACCAGCACATCCCCATCGCGATAGGTCGCGCGTTCAAGCCTTAGCGAATATCCGGACGGCTGGCCATCGCGCCAGTTCACGCTCGCCTTCCCTCCTTCATTGCCAATGCGCAGATCACGGTTCATGTGCCAGTCCGAACTCTCCGACTTGGCATTGGGTCCGGCCCCATTGATGGCAGCCCACCCCGTGAACCAACGCACCAGTCGCGCATCGGTATAGGCATCCGCGCCTCGAACCTGATCGGCGTAAAGTCGCACGCGCAAGGCCTCGCCAACATGATCGATGGATATCGGAAGCAAGGCGACTGAAGCACCTATGCCCGGAGCGACTGTTGCGCAGGTAGGAAGATCGGTTCGCACTGCGAGGCCGCTGGAGGTCATCGCACCACGCAGCGTGCAGGCGTCCAGGGCCACCCATTGATCCTCGTTGAAATCCTTGCCGAGCCCGGGATCCGCTACCAGGGCTCGCCACGGCGTCATCACGACCGAGCCGTCGAGTGACTTCAGTGATCGCATGGCCCAGATCGCTTCCAGCTCGGTATCGCCCTTCTGCCGGACCTTCCACAGATACCATCCGGCCTTTTGCAGGGGCGCTATTTCAAAGCGCACCCAAGGCACAGGAATACTCGAGGATTGCGCCACCTGCTCATGATTGTCGTAGACGCCGTCGAACCACGCGCGCTGGCCTGGCGACTCAAGCACGGTGGCGCTGTTTCGCTGCGGCATGGTCTGGCAAGCCGACAGCGAAACGGCAGCAAGCAGAAGGAGTTGGGTCAACAAGGGATTCTTCATGCCCCTAGGATAGACCGGCGCAGTGATTTGGCGATATACGGCAGACGGAATCGGACCGGACCTCGCTATGCTCGACGACGAGGTCCACGGAGAGCATCTTGAGTGACGACATGATTCGCGCAGATCCCAGATTGCGCCGCAAAACCCTCATTGCACTGGCAGTTGCCGCCGTCGTGGCGGTAATCGCCGTTATCATCTTTCAACGCTGGCTCGGCGAAATCAGCGCCATTTCCGGCACCGATCTGCTGATCCTGCGCCTGCGCCGCATGATCGGCATCGGGCTGACCGGCAGTGCGATCTGCCTGGCCCTGCTGGCGTGGTACGCAGCGCACCAGGCTTCACGAACCAAGGCAGCCGGCCGTTGGCCGTTGCCTGATGCGCGTGTGATGCGTGACACCGTCATTCGTCGCGGAACGGCTGCCCGGAGCCTTGCCCAGCTATTGCAGCTGACTGCAGTCGTGTTACTGGTCCTGGCATTTGCGATGGGCTATTTCAGCCTGCAGATGCTCAACACAGCCTGATCAGTCGATGGATCGGACGCGAAACTTGCGTCCCTTGATCTTTCCGTCACGTAACCGCTTCAGTGCAACCTGCGCCTGATCACGACGAATCGCGACGTAGGATCGGGTCGCAAAAATTCCGATTTTTCCAACCGCCTCCGCGGCGATCCCTGCGTCTCCGGTCAGTGCGCCGAGAATGTCTCCGGGCCTCACTTTTTCCTGACGTCCACCGTCGATGCACAAGGTACTCATGGCCGCCCTGATCGGCTCGGCAGAACCGCTTGCAGAAGGCAGCTTGGACCAGCGGAATGTCTGGCCCGAGCGAGCCTCGATCGGCGCGATACGTGGCATTTCGGGCGGCGCGACCAGACTCCAGGCCTGCCCCTTGCGACCGGCACGACCGGTACGACCGACACGGTGAATATGCACATCGGGATCGGTCGAGACTTCCCAATTGACCACCGTTGGCAGGTCCTCTATATCAAGCCCGCGCGCGGCGACATCGGTGGCAACGAGAATCGCACAACTACGGTTTGTGAAGCGCATCAGTACTTCATCGCGGTCGCGTTGCTCCAGGTCGCCGTGCAGGGCCGCGGCAGAGAATCCGCTTTTCACCAGGCCTTCGGCGAGATCCTTGGTATCACGACGCATGTTGCAGAAAATCAGGGTCGATTCCGGACGATGGGTGGTCAGCAGGCGCACAAGCGCATCGAATCGTCGTGCTCCGTCCACCTCATAGAACTGCTGCTCGATCTCGGGCAGGTCGACTCCGGCCTCGGTGGCCACTTCGATGGGATCCCGCTGGAGCGTTCGGCTCATCTTGCGGATTTCATCGGGAATCGTGGCCGAGAACATCAGGGTCTGGCGTGACTTCGGGCTCTGCGTGAGCAGGCCCGTGATCGCGTCCTTGAAGCCCATGTCGAGCATGCGATCCACTTCATCGAGAACGACGACACGCAATTCCTCCAGGTTCATCGCACCCTGGTCGATCAGTTCCTGGATGCGCCCGGGCGTTCCCACGACCACATGCGGCGGATGAGTCAGCGATGCCAGTTGGGGACGCAGCGGAATTCCGCCGCAAAGCGTCAGCAGCTTGACGTTGGGAACAAAGCTGGCGAGACGCCGGATTTCCTTGCTGACCTGGTCAGCCAGTTCGCGGGTTGGGCACAGGACCAGAGCCTGCACCGAGGATTTGGAAGCATCCAGCCGCGAAACCAGGCCAAGTCCGAATGCGGCCGTCTTGCCGCTTCCGGTTGGGGCCTGGGCGATGACATCCCGGCCTTCGAGGATATGCGGCAGGCTCTGAGCCTGCACCGGAGTCATTTCGGTGTAGTCGAGTGCGGCCAGGGCGCTCAGCAGCGCCTGGTCCAGTTTGAGTGTGGAGAATTCGTTCATGCGCCATGATCGCACGCCACAGCGTCCTTCCGATCCCCTTGCGGGCAGCACTTTCACCTCCACTGTCTCCAGTGGCCCGCGGAATTGCAATCAGGCGGCCGAAAACTCCCTACCCAGATGGATAGATCCATGAGCATTTCTATGTACCAGGCTTCCGTTCCCGTCTTCGCCCGAGCACTCGGCAACCTTTCCGGCATCCTGAAGAAGGCTGCCGCGCACGCGGAGAAGAACAAGATCGACCCTTCTGTTCTGCTCGCGGCGCGCCTGTATCCGAACATGTTTCCGCTCTCACGCCAGATCCAGATCGCCACGGACCTCGCCAACGGAGGTGGAGCGCGCCTCGCCGGCCTGGAGCGCCCGACGCACGAGGACACGGAAACAAGCTTCGAACAGATGCAGACCCGCATCGAGCGGACGCTCAAGTTCCTTCAATCAATCCAGCCGGATCAGATTGATGGCAGCGAGGAAAAGGCAATCGCCCTGACCATCGGCGGCAATGAACTTCAATTCACTGGCCAGACATATCTGTTTCACTTTGTCGTTCCGAATCTGTTCTTCCATAGCGCGACGGCCTACGCCATCCTTCGACACAACGGCGTGGAGCTGGGGAAACCTGACTTCATCGGCGGCGTTTGACGCGGTCGTCCACAACCATCGGCAGCTCGCCTGCTGCCGACAGGCTGCGATCAACTACCCGCCAACAATAGCGGCCAGAGACTCAGCGCAACAAAGATCGCAATGCCGAAGAGGATCATGACCAGGCGCATGGGCTGCCTTTTCGCTTGTGACCAGAAAGTCTCCGCCGTTCCTTCAAGCCGGGCAGCTTCCTGCTCTGCCCGCGCGCGGGTTTTTCGCTCAGCCTGATATTCAACCATCAACTCCCTGGCCCGGGACGCGTTCGCATCGTCCGCGATCCAGATCGCACCGGCGGAAATCCCCCAGCGGTTGGGCTGGGTTTCGTAGAACGGGATCTGGTTGCTATCCAGCAGTTCCCTTACCTCCTGAGCTTCATCATCGGGCACATGGCGAAGGTTGAGAAGCTGGTGACGCATCAGAAACTCTCCAGGTAAAGGCAACGATTATCAGGTGACACGACCGTCATGACATTCACACGGTACGACGCCGGGGATGGACGCACTGAAACCGAAGCCGCAGCAGCTTCACAAAGGTCGCGTCTGCGTGTGCCTCCTTCACGAGACTCGCACATCCATGAGCGGCACGACGCACGAACAGTTGCCGAAACGGCCAGCAGGTCTGCATCAGCGCGCTGCGCTGCGCGCTTGCAGGCGTCGTGGCGGTTGCATCACTTGACCAGCCGTTCGTCTTGTCAGCCATCCACCGGACTCCTTCCAAGCAAACGCATCAGCCTCGGAATCAGGAAGAAGACGATCAGCGCGAGCAAGGTGCAAAGTACCGCGGAAAGTTCCTGCCCCAGGCCGGCAGTCATGCCGATTGCCGAAGTCATCCACAGGCCGGCGGCCGTTGTCAGGCCCTTGACGCTGTCTTCGCTGGACCCCTTCAATATGGTACCCGCACCAAGGAAACCAACGCCGGTCACCATGCCCTGCATGACCCTGGTCAAGTCCCCCACTTCGACCCCGATCTGCAAGGGAATGATCATGAAGATGGCGGAACCGACTGCGACCAGCATGTGTGTCTTGATGCCCGCTGCCTTTCCTTTCACTTCACGGTCGTAGCCGAGCGCAGCACCCAGTATCGCAGCTACCAGCAGGCGAACGCCGAGACGCGTCAGTTCGACCAGATCCGGCACGTCCGAAAATTCACTGGCGACGGTGGCTGCGACTTCCTGGAACATGGTGATGCAAGACCCTTGTCGCCTTGGCGACGCATGTTAGCGTGGTGAACATGGTCGATTATCCCGAGTACTCGCTGAACGAATCACCGTGCAGGCTTCAGCTTCCGCCTGGCCAGTGGGAAACCGTTGCCGACTGCTTGTGCGAACGATTCCCCGGCGTTTCGCGAACGCACTGGCTTGATCGTTTCGAGCGCGGTCGCGTGCTCGATGCCGGAGGCAAGGTCCTGCTCGCAAGCGATCCGTATCGCGTCGGGATGACGGTGCACTACTTTCGGGAAGTGGAGGACGAAAAGTGCATACCGTTCGAGGCGGGTATCCTGCATGTGGACGACGACCTGGTCGTTGCCGACAAGCCGCACTTTCTCGCCGTACTCCCTGCTGGCCGCTTTGTGGCCGAAACGCTATTGAGGCGACTTGTCGATGAACTCGGCAACAGGGATCTGGTTCCTCTCCACAGGATCGACCGCGGAACCGCAGGCCTGGTGTTGTTTTCGACCCGACCATCAAGTCGTGACGCCTATCAGTCACTGTTCCGTGATCGACGCATCGAGAAGCGCTACGAGGCGCTGGCATCACCCTTGCCCGATCAGGAGTTCCCGCTGGTCTGGCAAAGCCGATTGGTCCGTGGGGAACCCTTTTTCCGGATGCAGGAGGAGCAAGGCCAACCGAACAGCGAATCAAGGATCGAGGTCATCGCCAGGCACCCTTCGCACTGGCGTTATGGCTTGACTCCGGTGACCGGTCGCAAGCACCAGTTGCGTGTTCACATGGCCGCACTGGGCGCAGGCATCCTCAATGACCCGATCTACCCGAAACTCGCTCCCGAAGCCGAGGATGATTTCGAGCGCCCCCTGAAACTGCTGGCCCGCAGCCTCTCCTTCGTCGATCCGCTCAGCGGCCAGCCTCGCCGGTTCGAAAGTCGCCTGACGTTGTAGAATGCGCGCCTTTGCACGATCGGCTGCCGATTGCGCCACGGAGAACCCATGAACATCGCAAGCACCAAGGCTGTTATCACCGGCGGAGTATCAGGACTCGGACTGAGCGTCGCCGAACTCGTAGTGGCCGGTGGCGGCAAGGTCGCCCTGTTCGACGTGAATGATGACAAGGGCGCCGAAGCCGTTACCCACCTCGGCAAGGACAAGGCCATATTCCTGCGCACCGATGTCACCGACGAGGATGGCGTGTGCACCAACGTTGCCGCGGCGAGCGAGTTTCTTGGCGGTCTCAATGTCGCCGTCAATTGCGCGGGCATCCTCGGTGCCGGACGCATGCTCGGACGGGAAGGCGCGATGCCGCTGAAGAATTTCGCAGGCACGGTCATGGTCAACCTGGTCGGCTCGTTCAACGTGGCCAAGGCTGCCGCCGAGTTGATGCAGACCAACGATCCCGGTGAAGACGGCGAGCGTGGCGTGATCATCAACACCGCTTCAGTTGCCGCGTTCGATGGCCAGATTGGCCAGGCTGCCTATTCCGCCTCGAAAGGCGGGATCGTCGGCATGACCTTGCCCATGGCTCGCGAACTGGCCCGCTTTGGCATCCGCGTGATGACCATCGCGCCCGGCATCTTCTGGACCCCGATGGTCGACGGCATGCCAGCCAACGTGCAGGAATCGCTCAGCGCCTCGATTCCGTTC
>NZ_JBAWHJ010000189.1:0-22882 GCF_049593775.1 Dokdonella sp.
AGATCCTGAAAATGCTGAGTTTGCCGACGAATGGATCATTGGCGATCTTGAACACGTCGGCGATCACGTGCTTGCCGGGATCCGCCTCGGCGACAATCGACTTGGCGTTGGTACCTTCGCCCTTGACGAAGGGGGGCGGATTGCCTTCAAGCGGGTTTGGCAGCAGCCTGTCGATCAGGTCAAGAAATTCCGTCACGCCGGCGCCCGTACGTGCAGATACGAAGCAAATCGGGACCAGGTGCCCCTCGCGCAGGCATTGCTCGAATGCATCGTGCAATTCGCTTCCCTTGAGGGATTTCTCACCCTTCTCGAGGTAGCGGTCCATGATTTTTTCATTGATCTCCACGACCTGGTCGAGGATCTGCTGGTGGGCATCGGCCACGGACGAGAAATCTGCCTTGCCGTCCGGCTTGAAGAAGCAGTCGACGACCTTGCTTGCACCTTCGGCAGGCAGGTTGATGGGCAGGCACTCAGTTCCAAATTCCTCTCGCAATTCGGAAGTCAGAGCTTCGAGATTACATTCGGTATCGATGCGGTTCACGACCAGGACCCTGGCCAGCCCGCGTGACTTCGCATAGTCCATCATGCGACGCGTCGTGTGCTCGATTCCGTTGGTCGCGTTGACCACGATTGCGCAGGTTTCCACGGCGGCCAGTGCCGAAAGCGTGGGCCCGCGGAAATCGGAATAGCCGGGTGTATCGATCAGGTTGACGTGGCAGTCGCCGCGATCGATCGCGACAAGAGTCGCCTGGACCGAATGCTGGCGCTCCTTCTCCATCGGATCAAAGTCGGAAATGGTGTTCCCTCGCTCGATCGTGCCCGCCGTCTGGATCGTGCCGCCGGCATGCAGCAGGGCTTCAGTCAAGGTAGTTTTGCCGGAGCCGGCATGGCCTGCCAATGCGATATTCCGGATCCCATCAGTACTGTGCGACATGACATTCCTCCCGGATAGTGGAGCAGGGCGAGCATCGTGTCCGCGCCGTTTCGGTGCTGCCTGGGCGTTCGGGCCATGTGCTGCGCTGGATGAACCGTCGCGCCAAGCGTTGCGCGATCGGCAGGGGCGGTCAAGCCGCGCTGCCGCAGAGTCGGGCCGAAGGCGGGACAATCCGACCCGGTGGTCCATGCCTGTGCTGCGCCATAATGGCCCATGGCTTCGAGTTCAAATCGGTCTTCCCTGGCGGTTCTCTGCGTCCATGGCGCGGGTGCAGGCGGTTGGGAATGGAATCAATGGTCACGTGTCATTGCGGCGCGTGGTCTTGCCGTGTCTGCACCTGACCTGCAGCCGGTTGCCAGCGGGCTTGCGCAGACTCGATTCGAGGACTATCGCATGCAGGTCGCCGACAGCGCCCGCCAGCTTGCCCAGGCCGGGGACGCTGCGCTCGTGCTGGTGGGTGCGAGTCTCGGTGGGTTGCTGGCCTTGTCCGTGGCGGTCGACGTTCATGCCGCTGCCCTTGTCCTGATCAATCCGATGCCGCCCGTCGGAATCGTGGCCAAACCATTGGGAAAAGCTTATCCCGCCCTCGTGCCCTGGGGGCAGAATCGCTCAATCGCGTCGACGCGGCGGGCCATGCCCGATGCGGATGACGCGGCTTGCCTTTTTGCATTTCGACGCTGGCGCGATGAATCCGGATTGGCGCTCGAACAGGCCAGGCTGGGCATACAGGTCGAGTTTCCTCGTTGCCCGGTACTGGTCATGGCCAGCCAGAATGACAACGATATCCCGATCGTCGTCAGCCGCGCCCTGGCAACCCGCAGTGCGGGCGAGTTCGAAGTGTTGCACGGCTGCTCGCATACAGGCCCCCTGCTCGGTGCCGACGCGGCCGGGATCGCCGGGCGGACGGTCGACTGGATGATCGCCCGCACGGCTGCGCACAAGCTTCCTTAACGAGGGTTTAGCGTCGTCTGCGTATGCTGCGCCAGCCGTCTGTTCCCGCAATACCGGATACCTGTACTGAATGTCCCGATCATTCGCTTCACCCGCCTTGGCTCCTGTGCTTGACGCGAATGAATCCGCGCGCCTGCGCAATGGCTTCGCAGGGGAGGCGCTAAGGCGCGAGCGTCTCTGGCGATCACCGGCTTTCACTCGAAATGCGGTGATCGGCCTGGTTTGGCTGGCCATCCTGCTGAACCTGGTCTGGATCGTCGGACTCGATCAGGCCATGCAGCCGGTACAGCGAATGTTGCCGGATCGTGGTCCGGTGATAGTTGACATCATCGTACCGCCCGAGGTCTTCGAGTTGCCTCCGGAACCCGTCCCGCAGCCCGTGCCCGCGGAATTCCGGCGCAAACCTTCTGCGATCCAGATCGAGCCACCGCAGACGGAGATGACGCCGCCACCTATGAATGCCGATTCAAGTTCCAGCACCCAGGCACGAATCGGCAGCGCCGGCGAAGCACCGCTGCAACTGTTCAACGCCGATGGATCCCTGCGCTTGCCGAATGCGACCGTGCGCATTGGCAAGGAGAAGATCGAGAATCCGCAGGAGGCTGCGAGGGCGGAATGGGCCGAGATTGAAGCGCGCGGCGAAAATCCGCTGGACTGCAAGCGCACACGCTTTGCCGGGAAATTCGCGCGCGATGAATCCGTCGGCGACAAGGTCGCGCGCAAGTACCTGAAATGGATCGGTTTGGTGGATGGCGCAGGCATCGCCGAGCGCGCTGCGGACAAGGAACGCCGCGCGGCCGATGGCTGCGATCCGGCGGAGTAGCAGCGTTGCCTTGGATTTCTTCGTAGGAAACGGCTTTAACCGCGATGCGTCTGCTCCTGATCTCTGTCAGCCAGGAAGAAAGCATCGCGACTGACTCCACGTATGCAACGGCATCACTTTGGCTCAGCCCAACCTGCGAGGAGCAGACTCTCTGCGCTCGCCCGTAGGTTGGTGGTGAGCGCCAGCGAACCCCGACATCGCAGGGACACATGCGCTCCGGGCTAGAGCATGCGCATCAATTCGGGCATCAGCGGCAACTTCCTGATGCGTACGGTGGTCGTTGCGAAGATCGCGTTGGCCAGGGCAGGAGCCACGCTGGCGATTCCCATTTCACCGCCGCCGACCGGATCGAGTGTCGACTCCACGATATGGACTTCAACTTTTGCCGGGGCGTCGGCCATCGTCAGCAGCGGGTAGTCGGGGAAATTCTGCTGCTGGACCTGGCCATTCCTGACGGTGATCTTCAGGTTCAATGCGGTTGATATGCCATCGATCGTGCCACCCATGATCTGTGCTTCCAGACCCAGTGGATTGACTGCTCGACCGACATCGACGACGCAGATGGAACGGTGGATGACCAGGCGGTCGCCCTGCATCGAAATTTCGAACGCGTGTGCACTGTAGCCGCCAAACGTGAAATGGCAGGCAATGCCGATTCCACGTCCATCGGTGCGCCTTTCCGACCAGCGAATCTTCTCGGCACAAAGCTTGAGCACATTGGCCAGGCGTCCGGTGTCGAAGTTCGGGCCGCCGTGGCCGCTGTAAGGAATTTCACGTGGCTCGCCCAGCATTTCAAGCCGCATCTGAACGGCGTCGCGCCGCACTTCGTAGGCGATTTCATCGATGAAGCTCTGCACCGCGAATGCGTGGAATGTATGCAGTGGCGCACGCCACCAGCCGCGCGGCATACCGGAGGGAATGGGGTAGTAGATCTTCTCAAGGTCATCGACCAGCCCGGCCGGGAAATCATCTGCTTCCAGCGTACCGGTCCATGGCGGATCGTCCTGCATGCCTTCGGTTCGGTAGGTCCTCGACGTCGCTGCGCAGCGATGTGACCATCCGCTGATACGGTTCTTCCGGTCCAGCGTCGCGCTCATCGCATGCACGCCGAAGGGTCGGTAGAAATCATGGGTCAGGTCATCCTCGCGCGTCCACATCAGCTTTACCGGCTTGCCCGCCTTCTGGGCAATCAGTACGGCTTCCGCGACGAAGTCGTTTTGCAGGCGCCGGCCAAAGCCGCCACCGGATCGAGGCAGGCGGATCTCGATGTTTTCGCGTGCGAGGCCTGTCAGTCGATTGATGATGCGCGAGGCACCTGCCGGGTTCTGCATGGATGCCACCAACAGCGCGCCGTCCGCGCGCAGCTCGATCAGTGCGCCCGGCGGCTCCATCGTGGCATGGGCCAGGAACGGCACTTCATAGCGGGCCTGCACGGTGTGTCGTGCCTGCTTGCGCGATTTCTCCATGTCGCCATCCATGCGCACATCGACGCCACTCTCGCCGGTGTCGAGCAAGGCGTTTGCGCGGGCGCTCAGGCTGGCACTGGATTCATCGGCCCACGGACCCTGCTTCCACACCGGCTTGAGCGCCTTGCGGCCCTGGAGTGCTGCCCAGGTGTTGTCAGCAAGTACGGCGATGCCTGCCGCGAGTGGCCCATCGAAGACCTCATCCGGTTTCGGCCCTTCGATGATGACGATATCGCGCACACCCGGAATTGCGCGCGCTTCGTTGTCCTCGAGACTTTCCAGGCTGCCATCAAGATAGGGGCAGCGCAGCATCACTGCGACCAGCGCACCGCTGAGCATTTCGTCGATGCCGTAGCGGGTCTGACCGGTGACAATATTGCGACCGTCCACGGTTCGGGTCGGCTTGCCGATGAGGTCGAAATCCTGAGGTTTCTTGGTAGCTACCGGCGACTTCGGCGGCGCAATAGCGGCGGCCGTTCGTGCCAGTGCTCCGTAACTGAGCCTGCGCCCATCGGCATGCAGTACATGGCCTGCCTGAGTTTGCAGGCTTTCTGCCTTTACCCGCCAGGCATCCGCAGCCGCTCTCACAAGCAGCCAGCGGGCAGTTGCTCCAGCTTCACGCAAGTCCTTCCAGCCGGTGGAAATGCTCATGCTGCCGCCGGCGAACTGGCTTCCATAGCGATTGCCGGGCTTGCCGTCGACCACCTCGTAGCCGTAGGGCAACTGGATGACGCGTACCTTGGACCATTCGACGTCGAGTTCCTCCGCGATCAGCATCGGCAGCGAAGTGATGACGCCCTGGCCGATCTCGCAACCGCGGGCGCCGATGACGACACGGTTGTCGCGTTCGATCATGACGAAGGCGGTCAATCGGGTCAGGTCGTCACCGAGCAGCTCGGGAGGAACCGACTCGCGGGCGGCGAGGGCGTCGCCATGGAAGCCAACCAGTAGCGCACCGCTGGCCGTGAGTCCGAACTGGAGGAAGCGGCGTCGGCTGAAATCGCGTGGTTCGCTCATCCCCCGCGTTCCAGGGTCAGCGCAGCGGCGCGCAGGATCGCACTACGAATGCGTGGATAGGTTCCGCAGCGACAAAGATTACCGATACTGGCGATATCCTTTTCGGATGGTTTGCGCTTGCGTGAGAGCAGGTCGACAGCCGCCATGATCTGACCGGCCTGGCAATAGCCGCATTGGGCGACATCATTCTCGATCCAGGCTTGCTGGACCGGATGCAACTGTTCGCCCTCGAGCCCTTCTATCGTGGTGACTTCCTGCCCGGCGGTTGCCTGCATCGGGGTTACGCAAGCGCGCGTGGCCTTGCCGGCGATCAACACGGTACATGCGCCGCAAGCGCCGATCCCGCAGCCATACTTGGTGCCGGTCAGGCGCAGCACATCGCGCAGATACCAGAGCAGCGGCATGGCCGCATCGCCGTCATGGAAGTACGGCTTGCCGTTGATTTTCAGCTGCAGCGATTCCCGGCGTTCCGTGACGGATGTCTTTGCCTGGGCCGGCTGTTCGGTGGGTTGCTGCATTGGCACTCCGCGATCTCGTGTCTGCACCGGCATTGTCGCATCGACGCCGGTTGCTGCACAGGCACGTTCTGCGAAGGGGCCAGACACCCACAGCGTGAAGTCCGCGAAAAAAAGAGGCCCCATAATCGGGGCCTCGCAATGATTCGATTCAGCTGGAGGGCGGAACCGTTCAGGTCAGTAGACGTCGTCAACCGTATTGTGGACGTTGAACTTCCCGGTGGGTGTCACCAGACGCTTGTCCTTGATTACCTTCTTCAGCTTGCGGGTCTTGTCATCGACGATCACCAGCGCGCTGTTCTGGTCCTTGCCATTCCAGACTGAAAACCAGACCTCATCACCCCTGGAATTGTATTCGGGCTGAACGACACGCTTGGGGCCTTCGCCGAGGTTCGCCCATTCGGCGATCGGCAGCACCTCGAATCCCGCGTCCAGGTTCTCGATATCGAAGACGGCGATGGACTGGCTCAGTTTCGGGTCCGGGTTGAGCGTGGTGTCGACCCAGAGGTTGCTCGACTTCGGGTGGGTCTTGATGAACAGCGATCCACCGCCCTGGCCCTTGAGTATCTCTACCACTTTCCATGCATTTTCCGGATGGTTCTCCGGATCGGTACCTATCAATGTGATGTTCTCGTTTCCAAGTGCGGATGTGCCCCACACCGGACCGTACTTGGGATGTTCGAAGTTCGCGCCGCGACCCGGGTGCGGAATCTTGTCCACGTCGATCAGTGCGGCCATCTTGCGTTCGCGGGAATCGACCACGGCGATCTTGTCGGACTGGTTGGCCGCCGTCAGGAAGTAGCGCTTGGTGACATCCCAGCCCCCATCGTGAAGGAAGCGGGCGGCATCGAGCGTCGTGATGTTGAGTGCGTCGAGGTTGCTGTAGTCGACCATCAATACACGCCCGGTTTCCTTGACGTTGACGATGAAGTCCGGATGCTCATGACTGGCCACGATCGCCGCGACTCGGGGTTCTGGATGATATTCCTGGGTATCAACCGTCGGACCGCGCGTAGACACGATCTTGAGTGGCTTCAGGGTCGGGCCATCCATGATCACGAACTGCGGAGGCCAGTAGGCGCCGGCGATGGCCAGCTTGTCTTCGAAGCCCTTGAACTTTGAGGTCTCGACCGAGCGTGCTTCGAGGCCGATCTTGATTTCGGCCACACGACCGGGATTCTTCATCCACAGGTCGATCAGGTCGATCTTGCCGTCACGGCCGATCGTGTAGACATAGCGTCCAGAGTGCGAGAGGCGCGAGATGTGTACTGCGTATCCGGTCTTGATGACGCTGATGATCTTCTTGTTGTCGCCATCAATCAGGGCGATTTCGCCCGAGTCGCGCAGCGTGACGGCAAAGAAATTGTCGATGTTGTAGTCGTTTTGCTTGCTGGTCGGGCGTTGGTCGACCGGAATGATCTCCTTCCACGAAGCCATCATTTCCGGCATGCCCCATTCTGGCGGAGCCGGCGGATCGTGCTGAAGGAAGCGCGCCATCATGTCGACCTGCTCGGGCGTCAGATCGCCGGACGTGCCCCAGTTTGGCATGCCACCCGGAGAGCCGAAGTTGATCAGTGCCTTCAGGTAGTCGGTGCCCTTGGCCCGCGTGATGTCCGGTGTCAGCGGCTTGCCGGTTGCACCCTTTCGCAACACGCCATGGCAGCCGGCACAACGCTCGAAAAAGATCTGCGTGGATTCGGTGTACTCGGGCTTGCTGATTGGCGGGGCGTCGGGATTGAGGATCATCTCCACGCCTTCGGCACCGGCAAGCGACGGAGCCCCCTGGTAGTTTTCCATGCTCCGTGAGGTGCCCGGATGCATCTCGCCCTGGGCCTTGTCGGAACTGACTTCAAGCGCCCTGCGCTGTTCGGTCACGTCCGCTTCGGTAAGCGATTTGCCCGAATTGTCCCAGCTCGCATAGACATAGTTGATGATTGCGGCGATGTCCGCATCGCTCAAGTGACTCTGTGCCGGCATTACGTTGTTGTAGGTTTCGCCATTGACGGTCATGGTGCCGGTCATTCCCTGCAACACATGCCCGGCGATTTCCTTGCCATCACGACTATTCAGATAGTCGGAATTTGCGAGTGGCGGGAATGCGCCCGGCAAGCCTTTTCCATCGAGTTGATGGCAGGCCGCGCAATTGGCCATGTAGGCGGCCTTGCCGACTTCATCGCCCTGCTTGGGTGGACGTTCATTTGCAACATCCTGGGCAATGGCATGGCCTCCCAGCCACAGCATCGCCAGAAGAACTCCCCAGACCTGACTCTTGTTCATGACGGACTCCCTTGACGACAAAGCAGGCGGAACCCGGTTTCCGGTCCCATGAGTGTCAGTTTCCACGCGCAGGTCTGGACCGCCATGACCCAGATCAAGCCACCGTCACATTCACGAAATGCATGCGGAATCCGAAGAATTCAGCGCGCACTTGAGGCGGATCAATGCGCGCGCGGCCAGTCAATGGAGAATCGACATTTCGTAGACATGGATTCTTCAACATGCCGGCATCCCCCTCGTTCCTCAGGAGCTTCACTTTCATCCTGGGATTGATCGCCACAGGCGGCGTTGACGCGCAATCACCGGTAGATGCCGACGTGGTTGCGCTTGAGCCGGTTGTGGTTGTCGGCAGCCGGGCGCCGGAACCTCTGCAACAGGTCGTCGGCAGTGTCAGCATCGTCGAACGTGATCAGCTCGAACGCAATGGTGTTCTCGACATCGCCGATCTGGCGGCGTTGGTGCCAGGAGTCAGCGTACCGGTCGATGCAGTCCGGTTTGGACGGCAGGGATTCAACATCCGGGGCCTGGAAGGCAATCGGGTCAGTATCGAGATTGATGGCGTGCCACTGCCGGATGGTTTTGGTGTGGGGCAGTTCGCCCTGGCAGGGCGAGATCTGGTTGCGCTTGATGCCGTGCAACGTGTCGAGGTGCTGCGCGGGCCGGCTTCAACTCTTTACGGCAGCAAGGCCCTGGCTGGTGTAGTTTCCTTCACCACTCGCGCGCCGGAGGATTTTCTGTGGCGCGGCAATCCCGTGGCCATCGGCGGCTCCACCGGCGTCGCGAGCCGGGATGACAGCAGGTTCGCTGCCGCCGCGCTCGCTGCGGAAAATCAGGGCTGGAGCGGTTTGTTCCTAGCCTCGAGGGTGCAGGGACATGAGGTCGAGAACAATCCCGGCCAGGGTGGCATGCCATCCAATCCGGCCGACCTTGCGCGGGAAGCGGTGCTTGCCAAAATCGTCCACGACAGCGGAGATGCCGGACTCTGGACGCTGACCCTTGATCACGGAGCAGGAAGCCAGCAAACCGATGTGCAGTCGCTGGTGTTCGGCGCTGGACGATACAGCACGACCTATGCGCTCGATGCGGACGACGAATGGAAGCGCGATCGGGCAAGCCTCGCTGCATCCTGGTCGCAACCGTGGGTCGCCATTGATGCGATTGACCTGCTTGTCTACCAGCAGGATTCCAGCACGCGGCAGTCGACGGATCAGTATCGACTTGCCGACGTGCTGACTCCGTATCCGACCCTGCGCGCGCGCGAGTTCGAATACGAACAGAGCAGCCGCGGCCTCGAGCTCGTTGCGCAATCTCGTACTCAATGGGGCGAGGTTCTTCATTGGCAGGTATTCGGTATCGACATGGCCCGGCATGACTACGAAGGCTTGCGCACCGGCACACAGTTCAATCTCGACAGCGGGCAAGGGTCTGATGTCATCCTTGGGGAGGCATTTCCGGTGCGCGACTTCCCGACTTCGAAGGTGCAGGAGTTGGGCATTTTCTGGCAGGACGAAATCAGTTTTGCGCCGCGCTGGACGGTTGCGCCGGGTTTGCGCTGGGAGCGCTATTCGCTCGATGCCCACGCCGACGAGATCTGGTCGCAGGACAATCCCGACAGCGTGCCCGCCGATCTCGCCAACACGCAATGGACACCGAAGCTTGGATTGCGCTTCGTTGCCAGTGAACACGCCACGTTCTACCTGCAGGGCGTGCGCGGCTACAGGGCGCCGCCTTTTTCGGATGTGAACGTTGGGCTTTATCTGCCGACCTTCAATTATCTGGTCAAGCCCAATCCGGATCTGAAGGCAGAACGCAGCTATGGTCTGGAAGCCGGCATGCGCTGGAATAGCCCTGCGCTGCGCGCGTCGGTGGCCATCTATGACAACCATTTCCGGGACCTCATCGATTCCCGCGCCAACCTCGGTATTGATCCCGCGTCGGGCGCACTCGTGTTCCAGTCGGTCAATCGCGATCGCGCACGGATCCAGGGAATCGAAGCCGAAGCGCACTGGTTGCCTGGCCTAGGGCGGGAATCGCTGCAGGGGT
Source organism: Dokdonella sp. (assembly GCF_049593775.1). Taxonomy (GTDB): domain Bacteria; phylum Pseudomonadota; class Gammaproteobacteria; order Xanthomonadales; family Rhodanobacteraceae; genus Dokdonella. The sequence goes on from NZ_JBAWHJ010000189.1 coordinate 10,027, forward strand.
TCTACGTAGACATGCGGCTGAACTGGTTGCGCGGTACGGACACCGTGCGCGACCAGCCACTGAACACGATCACGCCAGGTCGCGCCACTCTGGTAGCGGGCTGGCAGGACAAGGCCGAACGTTGGGGCGCGCAATTGTCCGTGACGGGCGTACAGCCCGTTTCCCGCATTGACACCAGCAATGGACCGCTATATCAGCCTGCGGGATTCTCCGTGGTCGACCTCAACACCTGGGTCCACCTGGGTGACCACGTGCGTCTCGATCTGGCGCTGAGGAATCTCGGCGACCGGCGCTACTGGGACTGGCTGAGCGTTCGCGGTCTCGGCCCCGATTCGGCGGATCTGGATTTGTACACACAACCCGGGCGGAATTTCATGCTCAAGATCAGTGCGGACTGGTAACCGTCGCGAATCGACACCGGGTGTTCGGCTGCAGTCCGGCTCAGCTACCGTTCGCAGGCTGAGCGAACAGCGGCGGGCAGGGTCGCGGGGCGGCCGGTTTGCGGATTGATCCACACCATGACCACGCTGGCATCGCTGTACAGCCTGGTTCCATCGGCTGAAGTGACGCGGTGGGATAGCGTCAGCGAACTGTTGCCCAGTTTCTCACAGCGCACTTCCACCACGAGCTCTGCGGGCCACTCGATCTGATCGCGGAAGTTGACCTGGCTGGCAGCCAGCACGGGGCTCAGCGTTTCGGTCTTCCAGTCACCGTCGAGCCCGGCAAGCCAGACCAGGCGCGCCTCTTCGAGATAGGTCAGGAACACCGAGTTGTTGACGTGGTTGTAGGCATCAAGATCGCGCCAGCGCACCGTGATGGGCACGCGTATCAGCAATGGTTGATCCGATTCGTTCATGCCGCCTTCTTCTTTTTTGAGCTCGCGAGGACCGGCGCCAGGAAGCGTCCGGTATGCGATGCCTTGACCTTGGCGATTTGCTCGGGCGTTCCGCTGGCGATGATCGTGCCGCCGCCGCCGCCACCCTCGGGGCCGAGATCGATGATCCAGTCCGCGGTCTTGATCACGTCGAGATTGTGCTCGATGACGACCACGGTATTGCCGTCATCGGCAAGCCGATGCAGGACCTTCAGCAATTGCTCGATATCGTGGAAGTGCAGGCCGGTGGTGGGTTCATCAAGGATGTACAACGTGCGCCCGGTATCGCGCTTGCTCAGCTCGCGCGACAGTTTGACGCGTTGTGCCTCGCCCCCAGAGAGCGTGGTCGCGCTCTGGCCCAGCGTGATATATCCAAGACCGACATCCATGAGCGTGTCGAGCTTGCGTGCAAGCGCGGGTACCGGCTTGAACAGCACTTGCGCGTCCTCGACGGTCATTTCGAGAACGTCGGCGATGGTGTGGCCCTTGTAGGCGATGTCCAGCGTTTCCCGGTTGTAGCGCCGGCCATGGCAGACATCACAGGAAACATACACATCGGGCAGGAAGTGCATCTCGACCTTGATCAGGCCGTCGCCCTGGCAGGCTTCACAGCGTCCACCCTTGACGTTGAAACTGAAGCGGCCGGGGCCGTAACCGCGTGATCGCGATTCAGGTAGCTGGGCAAAGAGATCGCGCAGTGGGGTGAACAGGCCGGTATAAGTGGCCGGATTCGATCGTGGTGTGCGTCCGATCGGCGACTGGTCGATTTCCACCACCTTGTCGAACAGGTCCAGCCCCTGGATCTTCTTGAACGGTGCGGGTATCTCGTTTGCGCCATTCAATTCGACGGCGGTCTGTCGGTACAGCGTGTCATTGATCAGCGTGGACTTGCCCGACCCGGATACACCCGTCACGCAAGTCAGCAGGCCGGCTGGCACTTCGGCATCGATGGACTTCAGGTTGTTGCCTGATGCGCCGACAATCCGCAGCACGCGCTCTGGATCGACCTTGCGTCGCTTCTTCGGCACTTCGATGCGGCGCTTGCCTGAGAGATACTGACCCGTCAGCGAGCGTGGTGCCTTGAGGATGTCCTTGAGCTTGCCCTGGGCAACGATCTCGCCGCCGTGTACCCCTGCGCCGGGCCCGATGTCGACAATGTGGTCCGCAGCGCGGATTGCGTCTTCATCGTGCTCGACGACGATCACGCTGTTGCCGAGATCGCGCAGGCGCACCAGCGTACCAAGCAGACGCTCGTTGTCGCGCTGGTGCAAGCCGATGGATGGTTCATCGAGCACATACATGACACCCACCAGGCCGGCGCCGATCTGGCTGGCCAGACGAATGCGTTGTGCCTCGCCGCCGGAGAGCGAGTCGGCCTGCCGATCCAGGGTCAGGTAGTTGAGGCCGACGTCGACCAGGAAACGCAGGCGCTCGCGGATTTCCTTGACGATTTTCGCCGCGACTTCGCCACGCCATCCCGGCAGGCTCAAATCCTGGAAGTAGTCATAGGTTTCATCGATCGGCAGGGCGCTGACTGTCGGCAGATTGATGTCGCCGACAAACACATTGCGTGCTGAACGGTTGAGTCGCTGGCCCTCGCACTCCGGACAGGATTGCGGGCTGATGAATTTCGCGATCTCCTCGCGCACGGCCGGCGATTCGGTTTCCTTGTAGCGTCGCTCGAGGTTGGGAATGATGCCTTCGAAGCGGTGCTTGCGGGTTACTTTCCCGCCACTCTCCATCACGTAGCTGAACGCAATCTGCTCATCGCCGGATCCATACAGCACGCGTTGGCGTATCTTTTCAGGCAGCGTGTTCCATGGCGCTTCGACGTCGAACTTGTAGTGCTTCGACAGCGAAAGAATCATCTGGAAGTAATACATGTTGCGCCGATCCCAGCCGCGCACCGCGCCGGCGGACAAGCCGCGATCCGGATGCACGACGACGCGTGCCGGATCGAAGAACTGGGTGATGCCCAGTCCATCGCAGGCCGGACAAGCGCCGATCGGCGAGTTGAACGAGAACAGGCGTGGTTCCAGTTCGGGCAGGGCGTAGTCGCAGATCGGACAGGAATAGCGCGAAGAAAACGTCGTCACTGGCGCAGCCTCGTCATCCATGTCGACCAGTAGCGCGATGCCGTCGCCCAGGCGCAATGCCGTCTCGAACGATTCGGCCAGCCGCTGCTTGATGTCGGCTTTCGCGCGGAAGCGATCAATAACGGCTTCGATCGTATGCTTTTGGCGCAATGTCAGCGATGGCACGGCATCCAGTTCGTGGGTGACGCCATCCACGCGGGCGCGAACGAAACCCTGCGCACGCAGCTGCTCGAACACCTGCACGTGTTCCCCCTTGCGTTCGCGCACCACCGGTGCGAGCAGCATCCAGCGTTTCTTCGGATCCAGGGCGAGCGCGGCATCGACCATCTGGCTGATCGTCTGCGCTTCCAGGGTCTGGCCATGATCGGGACAGCGAGGCGAACCGACTCGCGCGTAGAGCAGACGCAGGTAGTCGTGGACCTCGGTGATCGTGCCGACCGTCGAGCGTGGATTGTGCGAGGTCGATTTCTGCTCGATCGAGATGGCTGGCGACAAGCCTTCGATATGATCGACGTCGGGTTTTTCCATCATCGACAGAAACTGCCGCGCATAGGCCGACAGCGATTCGACGTAGCGACGTTGGCCTTCGGCGTAGATCGTGTCGAATGCCAGTGATGACTTGCCTGAACCGGACAGGCCCGTGATCACGGTCAGGCGGTTCCGCGGCAGATCAATGTCGATGTTCTTGAGGTTGTGCGTGCGCGCACCGCGAATGCGGATCATGTCCATGGGCAGGATCGGAGTCGTTTGAAAGGGGGCGGGCAGGCCACTATAGCGTGCCAAAATGGCTGCTCGAACCTCGACAGGTGGCGGCAATTTAGCCGGGGTTCAAGGCCTTCAGGATGTCGGCTGCGGATCGGGACCGGCCACGGGGGTGCCCGCATGCCTTCACAATCACAATGTTCGGACTGTCCGGGATGCATGAACGCATGGGCCAATGCGGTTACCCTGTCCCGGTATTCGCCGCCTGTCCGCGTCAATCGATCAACGATAAGCAGGATTCCCCGGAAGCATGCGCAAATTCTGCCTTCTAGCGCTGTCCATCAGCGTCGCCTGCCCGGCAGTCTTGCCGGCAATGGCTGAATCATGGGTCGTGCCAGCGGGAATACCTGCGCCGGCGTCGTTCAGGTTGATTGCCGACTACGGTAGCTACCGTCTTTTTGAAGGGAGCCCAGCGCTGGCGCCGTCGACTGCATGGCCACTGGCTGATGCCCATCTTCTGAAGCTTGATCGGCTGACTATCGATACGCGGCTGCCTTCATTCACGGCGCCACAGGGGTTCCGCCTGGCCGAGCCCAGCCGAGCTGCCCTGCAGCTCGTCCAGTTCACCGGTCCGGTCAAGGATGCCTGGCTCGATCAGCTGCGCGTTGCCGGCGCCACGCCGATCCAGTACATCGACAGCAATGGCTATCTCGTCTGGGCAGATGCCGGTGCGCGATCGAAGCTGGATACGCTTGCGCAGGCCGGCCAGATCCTCCAGTACAGCACTCCGCTGCCAGGCTTCATCAAGCTGGGCAACTCGCTGTTTGATCGCATGAATGATGGCAGCCCTGGCGATGCAAAGGTCGAAATCGTGATCCAGCGCTATCGACATGCCGAGGACGCAGCATCACGCCAGCGCTTCACTGACATGGGCCTCAAGCCGGTGCTCGACTGGAGCCCGCAGCTGGATTACGAAATCGCGCGCTTCGATGCCAGCCTCGCCCAGGTGCGCGAAATCATCGAGTGGTCGGACGTGTTCTGGGTTGGCGAATATTTCGAGCCGGCCCTCGATGATGAAGTGCAGGCACAGATCATCCGCGGTCATCTGACGGCTGATCAATCCGAACCGCTTCAATCGGGGTATCTGCCATGGTTGCAGGCCCTGGGTTTTCCGGCCGACCCGCAAGCCTATCCGGTGCTCGACATTACCGATTCCGGAATTGGCAACCGCACCGTGCTGAGTGGTGATCCGACCTTGAACGTCGCCGGCGAAAGTGGCGGCGCCACGCGTCTGGTTTACAACCAGGCCTGCACCGTCCAGAACGGCCCAGTGGATGGTCACGGTCATCTCAACGCGAATATTGCCGCTGGCTTCGACTTGCGTGACAACGGCAGTACGCCGGGTGCGCGATTCCCCGGTGAATACCAGCGCGGGCTTGGCATGAACCCGTTCGGCCGACTGGGCGGGACTCGCTTGTTCGCCCCGGGGTTCGACCAGAATGCCTGTGGCGGAACCTATACCGGGGTGATCGAGGCCAGCTACGCCGCCGGCGCACGCATCTCGAACAACTCCTGGGGCTGCGGTGCATGCGCGGGGCAATACGATATTTCTTCGCAGGCCTATGACGCCGGGACGCGCGATGCCGATTCGGGTAGCGCCGGCAATCAGCAACTCATCACGATTTTTTCCGCCGGCAACAATGGTTCGGGATCGAGCACCGTCGGCACGCCTGCGAACGGCAAGAACATGATCACCGTGGGTGCGGCCGAGAATCCCCGTCCGCAGGACGAAAATGGCGCGTGGGTCGATGGTTGCCAGATCGGCCCAAGCGGTGCCGACGATGCGATGGACGTGATTTTCTTTTCCTCGCGCGGGCCGGCTCCGGGCAATCGAATCAAGCCCGAACTCATCGCTCCAGGGACGCACGTAACCGGCACCCAGGCCAATCCTGTTGGCCCCCCCGGCATATGTGATGCCACTCGACCGCTGGGAAATGCGACCTATGCAGCCAGTTCCGGAACGAGTCATTCGGCACCTGCAGTTTCAGGAGTTGCGTCACTCGCCTGGTGGTGGATAGCCAATGCTCGCGGCAGCCTCGAGTACGATTCGGGAGTGCCATCCGAGCCGTCGCCGGCCCTGATGAAGGCGTGGCTGGTTTCCCATCCCACCTATCTCACGGGGGAGGGCGCGAACGACAACCTGCCGAGCAATGCCCAGGGATTCGGCATGCCGGATCTCGAAGACATGTTCAGCAGCACGCCTCACTTCATCGTCAATCAGGATCACATGCTGGGTGCATCCGGCGAGGTCTGGAGCTGGCAGGGCGAAGTCGTGGATTCCGTCAAGCCCTTGCGTGTGGTCCTGGCCTGGACGGATGCCCCCGGTGCGGTTGGAACCAGCCCGCAGGTGAACAACCTGGATCTGGAAATCCGGATCGGTACACGGCTGTACCGCGGCAACCAGCTCAACGGCCAATGGAGCTATGCCGATGGATTGCCTGACACACGCAACAATGTCGAAGTGATCTACCTGCCTGCGGGCAGCACCGGGCCGTTCACGATCACTGTGCGCGGCCTGAACATTGCCGGCGACGGCGTTCCTGGCAATGCCGATCCGACCGATCAGGACTTCGCCCTGGTCTGCAACAACTGTGCGAGCAGCTCCGGGTTTGTCCTCGATGTGCAGCCGGCGGCCCAGGAGGTCTGCACGGCAACTGCGAATTCGGCCACGGTTGCCATCACCACGGAACCGATTCTTGGATTCGGCCAAGCCGTGTCGCTGACTTCGGATGGCGCGCCGATCGGTGCCACTACGGTTTTCGCAACCAACCCGATGCCAGTACCGGGCAGCAATGCGCTGACCATTGGCAACCTTGCCGGCACCGTGCCTGGCAACTACTCGCTGAAGCTGGTAGCCAGCGGTGGCGGCGTGACGCGCGCCCGCAGCACGCAACTGGACTTGTCGAATGCAGGACCATCGGCGTTCGATCTGACTGCTCCAGCATCCGGTGCGGTCAATCAGGATCGCCAACCGCTGTTGAGCTGGACACCTGCCAGCCAGGCACGCCGATACCGCATCGAAATTGCCAGCGATGCGAGTTTCGGAAACGTCGTCTACAGCTTCCTTTCGAATACCTCGTCACACAACGTGGGCGCGCCGCTGGATTATTCGACAACCTATTACTGGCGCGTCACGGCGATCAACGCATGCGGGGAAACCTCGGCGACGGCAATCTCGTCCTTCACGACGGTTCCCTTGCCCGGTGAATGTTCGACTGGAACGCTGGCCAGTGCGCTGTACGCAACGGATTTCGAGAGCGGTGCAGCGGGCTGGAGCCATTCCGGTGACCACGACACCTGGGCATTGAGTACGGCTCGTGCGCATGGTGGCGTGCAATCTTTCCTGGCGCAGGATCTTGCCTATGATTCCGACCAGCTCCTGGTTTCTCCAGGCATGAATCTGCCAGCCGACGAGCTCCCGCTGAGTCTGCAGTTCTGGAGCCATCAGACCATCGAGAATCGCGTGGCCGGGTGTTATGACGGGGCTCTGCTCGATATTTCGGTCGATGATGGAGCCACCTGGACGCAAGTACCGGATGGAAGGCTTCTGGTTGGTGGCTATGACGGGCCGATCAGCACCTCGTTCAACAATCCGGCACGCGGCCGCCAGGCCTGGTGCGGAGATCCGCGTGACTGGTCGCGCACGATCGTTGATCTGAATGCCTACGCAGGGCAATCGGTACGCTTCAGGTTCAGGGTGGCAACGGATGCGTCGACCGGTCGGGTCCCGGATGGCTTCTATCTGGACGATGTCGTGGTGCAGACTTGCGCGGCTGCGGGTGATCCCATTTTCGTCGACGGCTTTGACAGCGCGCCTCCGCCATGAGCTCGGTTCATCGCCGAAACAATTCACGTGTCGTGTGCAGAAGTCGCTTGCCCACATTCCAATCGCAGTTTCGACCCGATACCGAGTTCAAGTCATGACTCATTGCTTGCGTACCGTTTCGCGCCTGGTGCTGATGATGTTTCTCGGCACACCGTGCATGTTGCAGGCCGCGCAGACGGATTTCGAGGTGATCGAACTGGTCCTGCCCGGTTCGGGAGTTGGATCACAACCAGATCTGGTCAGCGCGCCGGATGGCAGCCTTGCGCTGAGCTGGGTGGAAAAACTCGATACGGGCCATCGCCTGCAATTCAGCCAACTGCAGTCGCCAGCAGGCAAGAAAAAATCAGCGATCTCCGAGCCCGACTGGACTTCCGTACAGACCATCGCCAGCGGCGACGACTGGTTCGTCAACTGGGCCGATACACCGCATCTGGTCGTGTTTCGCGACGGCACGCTCTGGGCGCACTGGTTGCGCAAGAATGGTTCCGGCGTCTACGACTACGGCGTGGCCCTGGTGCGCTCCACGGATCAGGGGCGAACCTGGTCGGAACCGATCCGACTGGAACCCAGGGGTGCGCGACTCGACTACGGATTCGTTTCGCTATGGGAAGACAGCGACCATTCCCTGGGCATCGCCTGGCTGGACAGCCGGCAGAAGCAGGCACCCGCCGAGGGCGGTCACCAACACCACGACCATGCGGGTGGCGCAATGATGTTGCGTGCGGCAAAGTTTGACGCCGAAGGAGCCAGAACAGAGGAATGGGCGCTCGACAGTGCAACCTGCGACTGCTGCGTGACGTCGGTGGCGGTGACGGACGTGGGTGCCGTGCTTGCCTATCGTGGCCGGACTGCAGAAGAAATACGCGATATACGGCTTGTACGATTCAATGGCACGAGCTGGTCATCGCCAGTCACCGTGCACGCCGACAACTGGAATTTCGCCGGTTGCCCGGTCAACGGTCCCTCCGTGGCTGCCAGCGAGAAAAACGTCTGGGTAGGCTGGTATACCGAAGCCGATGGCCAGCCATCGATACGACTGGCTAGATCAACCGGTGTCGGTGATGCCTTCGAAGCGCCGCAGAAGGTGGCCGAGGGAGCCGGGCTGCTTGGCCGTGTAAACCTTGCCCTGGATGCAGACAGTCTCTGGATGACCTGGTTGATTGAAGCCACGCGAGACAATGCGCAACAGCTCATGCTTGCGCGATTCGATGCAAGGTCGGGAAAGAGGATCCAGCAGGGAGCGGTCGCCAAATTGACCGCGCGCGGCCATGCCAGTGGCTTGCCGCAAATTCAGACGCATGGCGGAGAGGCTTGGCTGGTCTGGACCGACACTATCGAGGGTCATTCGCAATTGCGTGGGGCCCGGGTTCGACCGCAACCCTAACGACCGATCTCGCTGTCAGCAATCCTGGTAGGGATCCGCAATATCCAGGTTTCCGAGCACCTTTCGTTCCAGGGCTTCCATCTGTTCGGCATCGGTATCGACTTCATGATCGTAGCCGAGAAGATGCAAGGTTCCATGCACGGTCATGTGCGCGAAATGATCGCGCACCGACTTGCCTTGTTCCGTGGCTTCGCGAATGACCACGGGAACGCAGATCGCAAGATCGCCAATCATTGGCGAATCCATTTCTGGAATCAGATCGGAAGGAAACGACAGGACGTTGGTTGCGTAGTCGCGATGACGGTATTCGCGATTCAGCGCGCGTCCTTCTTCAGCATCGACCAGGCGGATGGACAGCTCTGTGGCGCGTCGGCGCCGAGCTCCCCGCAATGCGGCTTCCAGCCATGTCTGGAAGCTCGAACGGGCCGGAACCTGCCTGGCCGAAAGCCCTGGACTGCGTGAAAGGAGCAGGTCGAGCTTCATGCAGGCTGTTCAGCGTTCGAAATCGCTGGCAAACAGGGCGGGCTCGCAGCCGCTGGCATGAAAGCTGACCGTGTTGTTGCCGGCTTGCGGTACGCCAACATCGCCGCTGACCCAGTCATAGTCGATGTCAGCAGGACTCGAAAGTCCATTGGTGATGACCAGTGCAGGCGAGGTCAGGCTGAAGGGCGGCGCAAAGCGGCGCAGGCAGCCGCCGCTGGCACCACAGCTGCTCCATGCGGCGACAATGATGGCGCCGTTGCAGTCCAGGGCGATGCCATCGATATTGCCCAGCGTCGTGTTGATCAGCGTGCCTGGGGTCGCGCCTGGCGTCAGGTCGAGACTGAGGACTTTCGCATTGCTGCCCCAGGTTGCGATGAGTACACGCTGGCCGGCGCGATCAAAGACCAGTCCGTTGGGCGTTGAACTGCCCGTGGATATCGGTGCGCTCTGGATTGGAGCGCCGAGGTTGGCGACATCGACCGTGTAGAGGGTCTTGCTGGAGAAGTCGCTGACATACAGCGTATCGATGCCATTGGAAGTGATGCCGTTGAGGAATCCTGCTCCGGTCAACGGCAGGTTCATGACCTCGGCGGCGCTGTCGATGTCGTATCCCTTCACGCGTCCCGAATCGAGCACAAACAAGGTACCTGCCAAAAGCTCGATGCCGTAGGGTGAACTCGGTGCGCTGCTGAACAGGCTTTGCGTGCCCGCTGCATCACGCGCGACGATCGTTCCGTTGTTGGTGCTGCTGATCAAGGTGCGATCGAGGCGCGCGTGGAATTCCACGCTCTCGGGATTGCTCAGTGTCTGGGCGACGCCAACGATGGGCGCAAGCAGCAGGGCAAGCACCAGATAGGAAGGAAGTTTCATTTCGTGTCGGCAGCCTTGATTCGTTCCAGTTCATCCTCGCGGGATTCGTACGCGCGCACGATTCGCTGAACGAGTGGATGGCGAACAACGTCCTTGGAGTTGAAGAAAGTAAAGCTGATGCCCTCGACATCGCGCAGCACCTCCGTGGCATCGCGCAGACCCGATCGGACATGCTTCGGCAAGTCGGTCTGTGTCACATCACCGGTGACCACGGCAATCGAACCGAAACCGATTCGTGTCAGAAACATTTTCATCTGCTCGACGGTGGTGTTCTGCGCCTCGTCGAGGATCACGAAGGAATCGTTGAGCGTGCGGCCGCGCATGTAGGCCAGCGGTGCGATTTCAATCACATTGCGCTCGATCAGCTTGGTCACGCGCTCGATGCCAAGCATCTCGTAAAGGGCGTCATACAATGGGCGCAAGTAGGGATCGACCTTCTGGGTCAGGTCGCCCGGAAGGAATCCGAGTTTTTCTCCGGCCTCGACTGCAGGGCGAACCAGGATCAGGCGCTGTGCGCGATTGTCGTTCAGCGCATCGACGGCCATGGCCACGGCAAGGTAGGTCTTGCCGGTTCCGGCCGGCCCGATGCCGAAATTGATGTCATGCGTGGCGATCGCATGCAGGTAGCGAGCCTGGTTTGGACCACGACCCTTGATCATGCCGCGCTTGACCTTGACGCTGACTTCCTGGACTCCCTCGGCCATTTCCGCCGTGATCGCCTCGATGCCGGATTCCTGCAGGTGCAGGTTGATCTGCGCCGCTGTCAGGGTTTCCGTTTCCGTAATGTCATAAAGGTGGCGCAGCACGCGGCTCGCCAGGTGTACATGGCGCTCGTCACCAAGCACTCGGAATACATTGCCGCGGTTGGCGATCTCGACACCCATGCGCAACTCGATCTGGCGCAGATGCTCGTCGAAAGGGCCGACCAGATTCGACAGGCGCTCGCCGTCATCCGGATCGAGAGTGAAATCGTTGCTGACTGGTTCATTCATAGGTGCGCGAGGGTAACGCGCAAGGGTCGCTTCCGCCAGAAGGAAATTGCCTGGATGATCGGTGTGGCCCATTCCAGCGTTGCCTCAAGGCAGCAGGGCATGGTCGCTGGTAACGATCGGTTCGGTGATTTCCGGTGATCCGCTATGCTTGGCTACCAGGCGAGCGTACATGGGCGGCACGATCGCAACCAGGCTGCAGGCAATGACCAGCGAAGCACTCCGCATACTGATCATCGAAGACAATCCGACCCTGCGCGACAACATGGCGGCCTTGTTCGAATCCAGCGGGCACGTGGTCAGTCAGGCCGGTGACGGCAATTCGGGTCTGATGCTTGCTCTTGAATCCCGCCCTGATGTTGTCGTCCTCGACCTGTCCCTGCCTGGCATGGATGGCCTGCGCGTTTGCGAACAACTGCGCGCAAGGGCTGATCGTCATGTCCCGGTTCTGATGCTTACTGCGCGGGATTCGCTGGATGACAAGCTGAGCGGTTTTTCCGCCGGTGCAGACGACTATCTGGCCAAGCCGTTTGCCAACGCAGAGTTGCGCGCGCGTTGCCTCGCTCTATCCATGCGCAACCGTGCTGGTCGGGATCACGTATTGCGCATAGGTAGCCTCAAGGTCAATCGACGCGAACAGACGGCCGAACGCATGGGCCAGGTCCTGAACCTGCATCGCACCAGCTTCCGCATCCTGCTCGAGCTGGCGGAAGCCTGGCCGCGAACGCTTTCGCGCTCCGATCTGGTGACCCGGCTCTGGGGTGACGATGCGCCTGACTCGGACCCCTTGCGTTCGCACCTCTATCTGCTTCGACAGGTGCTCGACAAGCCGTTCGACCATGCCATGCTCGAAAGTGTGCATGGCGTGGGCTATCGCCTCGTGAGTGACACATGAAATCGCCATGGACAATGCGTCGGCGGTTGATGCTGGCATTCGCGGCATTCACGCTGTTTGTCGCGGTCTTGTTCAGCGCGATTGCCGTGCTTTTTCTGTACGCGCTGGAGGACCGTTTTTTCAGCGATGCCCTGCAGCACGAGGCACAAGCCCAGATCGTCCACCATGAACTATTCGGCGACTGGGCTGCACCGCGCAGTGACTTCATGACAATTCATGAAGACCCGAATACCTTTCCGGACGACCTGCGTGAACGCTATCTTGCAGAGCCGACCCGATCCGAATTTGCCGGGACGGACGGCAGGCACTATCACCTGCTGCGCCTCAGGCCAGAGAGGTCCCCGGAACAGATCGCTTTCCTGGTAGCTGAAGTCAATCAGCAACTGGTGGTGCGCCGGATGCGGGGTGGCATCGTGGAATTGCTGGCCTGGTCGGTTTCGCTGGTGGTGGCGATTGCCCTGATTCTGGGGTTCTGGCTTGCGCGGCGCATGGCCGCGCCGCTTTCGGAGCTCGCACGGCGGGTTGAAGCGATGCAGCCTGACGATCCCCCGCTCATTGCCGAGCAGGGCCTTCGTACTCGCGAAGTTGATGTTCTGGCGCGTGGCCTGGCCTCCCTGACGACACGAATCGGCGAGTTCGTGGAACGCGAGCGTGAGTTCACGCGCGACGTAAGTCAC
>NZ_JBAWHJ010000190.1:0-5184 GCF_049593775.1 Dokdonella sp.
AGGGCGCCGTAAACAAGAATTGCAAGCAAAAGGAAATCCATGAAAGCCATCATCTGTGACAACTGGGGAGCGCCTTCGTCCCTGCAACTGCGCGACATGCCCACGCCAGAGCCCGGTGCAAAGCAGGTGGTGTTGCGTGTTCACGTTGCAGCGGTCAATTTCCCGGATGCCCTGATAGTCGCTGGCAAGTACCAGTTCCGTCCCGAGTTCCCGTTTTCGCCGGGCGGCGAGATGTCGGGCGAGATCATTGCCGTCGGCAGCGAGGTAAAGCACCTGGCGGTTGGCGACAAGGTCGTCGGGCTGGCCAGCCACGGTGCCTACGCGCAGGAAGCGGTCGTCGATGCCACCCACATCGTGCCCTTGCCAAAAGACATCAGCGATGCTGATCTGGAGCTGGCCGGCAGTTTCGTCCTGACCTATGGAACTTCGCTGCATGCATTGAAGGATCGTGCCGAAGCCAGGGCAGGCGAGACTCTGCTTGTATTGGGCGCTGGAGGTGGCGTCGGACTGGCAGCCGTCGAGATCGGGAAATTGATGGGCTTGCGGGTAATCGCCGCTGCGTCGAATCAGGAGAAGCGCGACGCCGCGATTGCACTGGGCGCCGATGAGGTCATCGACTATGGCAGCGAAGACTTGCGCGAGCGCGTCAAGGCGCTGACTGCCGGCAAGGGCGTCGACATCGTCTATGACCCTGTCGGTGGCGACTTCGCCGAACCGGCACTGCGCAGCGTTGGTTGGCGCGGTCGCTACCTGGTCGTCGGATTTGCCGCGGGTGATATCCCGAAGATTCCGATCAACCTGTTGTTGCTGAAAGGCAGTGCTCTTGTCGGTGTGTTCTGGGGCGAATTCGTGCGCCGCGAACCCAAGCTCAATGCCGGCAACATGGCACAACTGTTTTCCTGGCTCAACGAACGCAAGATCAATCCCCTGATCTCGAAGCGCTATTCGCTGTCACAGGCACCATCCGCTCTCGACGCGCTGCTTGCGCGCGAGGCGGTTGGCAAGCTCGTAATCCTGCCGCAACAGGTCAACTGAAAACCCATGTACGGATCAACGCAAGCCACCAAACCCGGAGGGCACTGTCACCCATGAACCTGACTCACTGGCCGCCGGGAATATCCAGACATCTGGAATTGCCTGCGACATCTCTGTGCTACAACCTCGAAGTGTCGGCACACCGCTATCCGCAACGTGACGCGACCCTGTACTACGGTGGTTCGCTGAGCTATGCCGAACTGAAATCGGAGGTCGATCAGCTCGCCGGTTACCTGCAGCAACGTTGCGGAGTCCGCCGTGGCGACCGCGTCGCCCTGTACATGCAGAACAGCCCGCAATTCATCATTGCCATGCACGCGATACTGCGTGCCGATGCGATGGTGGTGCCAATCAACACGATGAACCTGCAACAGGAAGTCGCACATATCGTGCGCGACAGTGGCAGCAAGGTCGCGATCTTTGGCCAGGAGCTGGCCGACAATATCGCGCCGCTGCTAGGCGATGATCTGGCACATGCGGTGGTTGCAACGTATTCGGACTATATCGATCCGGATACGGACCTGCCGTTGCCGGATATTGTTGGTGCCGCAGCTGTGGAGATCCAGGGCGCAGCGGCGTGGCGTAAAGTGATCGATGAGGGCTGTACGCCTGATCCCGCACTTGCTGGCCCCGACGATCTTGCCGTAATGCCCTATACCTCGGGTACGACGGGCAAGCCCAAGGGCTGCATTCACACCCATCGCAGCGTCATGCATACCACGATCGGCGGGCCCGAGTGGGTCAAGATCCCCAAGGAGTGCATGGTCCTCGCGGCCTTGCCGATGTTCCATGTCACCGGAATGCAGAACGGCGTGACATCGCCAATCTACGGCGGTGTAACCGTTGTCATCATGACGCGCTGGGACAAGCGTTGCGCAGCGATGCTGATCGAACGCTACCGGGTCACCACATGGACGGCGATACCCACCATGCTGTTCGACTTTCTGAATCAGGAGGACCTGCAGCAACGCGACCTGTCATCGCTGTCTTGCCTGACCGGTGGTGGCGCGGCCATGCCCAGGGCCGTGGCCGAACGCATTCACGCGTTGTGGGGTATCCATTATATTGAGGGCTATGGCTTGTCGGAGACGATGGCGCCCACCCATCTCAATCCGAAGCACAGGCCAAAGACCCAATGCCTTGGCCTGCCGATTTTCGACGTGCATGCGCTGGTTGTCGACATCGAATCCTTGAAGCCGATGCCGGTTGGCGAGGTCGGCGAAATTCTCGTTGACGGCCCGCAAGTATTTCGTGGCTATCACGAAGATCCGGAACGCACCGCCGCCGCCTTCGTCGAGATCGACGGACGACGCTACTTTCGCACCGGCGATCTTGGCTATGTTGATGATGAAGGCTATTTCTTCATGGTCGACCGTCTCAAGCGCATGATCAATGCCTCGGGGTTCAAGGTCTGGCCGGCGGAAGTGGAGTCCTATCTCTACGCGCATCCCGCCGTGCTCGAGGCATGTGTAATTGCATGCCGGGACGAGCATCGTGGCGAGAGCGTCAAGGCCCTGGTCGTGCGCCGACCCGGTCAGGAAGTGGATGGCGAAGGCCTGATCGACTGGGCCCGCGGGCAGATGGCGGCGTACAAGGTTCCGCATATTGTCGAGTTCGTCGACAGCCTGCCGAAAAACGCTGCCGGCAAGATGCTGTGGCGGGTGCTGCAAGAAAAGGAACTGGAAGAATCGGCGACATGCTGACATGAGCACACCTGCCGGCAGCAGCAACCAAACTTCCGCGCCGAATCCGGTTCCAGCGGGCTTTGAGCCTGTGGCTCGAATCAGTGCGTATGCAAATCTGATCGGGCCGATCTACCAGAAGTCGGAATCCGACGGTCTCGTCTTCGCCATTCGCGCTGAAGCAAGGCATTGCAACGCGCGCGGCCAGGTACATGGCGGTGTTCTTTGCAGTCTTGCCGACATCGCGCTGGGGTACAGCACGGCGTTGTCGACCACGCCGCCAACGCCCATCGTGACGGCAAACCTCACGATCGACTTTGCAGGCAAGTCGGAGCGGGGTGACTGGATCGAAATTCGTAGCGACGTCCAGAAAATCGGGCGAAGCCTTGCCTATGCCAACTGCTTCATTCATGTGGACGAAATCCGAATTGCGCGAGCGAGCGCGATCTTCAGTGTTCGCCCGGCGGAGTCGCAATGACCACACGAGCTACATTCACGTGCTTCGAAGATAGTACCCAGCAGGACTGGCAATTGATTGCCGGCGAATTCATGGCGTTTGCCAAGGGTTTGCCCGATCGCGTCCTGAGCCATCTCAAACTGCTCGAGGGTGACTTCGGCGGCTTCCCGATCGATCGCATGGCGCATTCCTTGCAAACGGCCACGCGCGCACTGCGCGACGGGCGAGACGAGGAATACGTGGTTTGCGCCTTGCTGCACGATATCGGCGACACACTGGGAAGCTACAACCATCCGGATATTGCCGCGGCAATTCTCACCCCGTTCGTCAGCGAGGAGAACCTGTGGATGGTCAAGCACCATGGCGTCTTCCAGGGCTACTACTACTTCCATCACATCGGACTCGATCGCAACCAGCGCGACCAGTTCGAAGGCAATCCCCACTATGAACGCACGCGGGAGTTTTGCGAGCTCTACGACAGCCCGGCATTCGATGCCAAGGCAGAAACCCTGCCGCTTTGCGAGTTCGAGCCGATGTTGCGCCGGGTACTGGAAAAGCCGGTTCGTACGGTCTACGACATCGAATGAAATCCTCGTACACCAGGAGCAGACATGAACATTCCGTCACTTGAAGGCAAGGTCAGCGCCGAGGAATGGCAACTTCGTTGCGACCTCGCCGCCTGCTACCGCCTGGTCGCCATGCATGGCTGGACCGATCTCGTGTTCACCCACATCAGCGCGCGCCTGCCCGGCGACGGACACCACTTCCTGATCAACCCCTATGGGATGTTGTTCGAAGAGATCACGGCCTCGTCATTGATCGCGATTGACCAGGAAGGCAACAAACTCAGCGAGTCGCCGTTCAACGTCAACGAGGCGGGATTCGTCATCCACAGCGCGATCCACGCCGCGCGCGACGACGCTCATTGCGTCCTGCACACGCACACGCGCGCGGGTGTCGCGGTCAGCGCGCAGAAGGCAGGCATCCTGCCGATTTCACAGCAGTCGACGTTCGTGCTCGCCTCGCTCGGTTATCACGATTACGAAGGCGTCGCCCTGCGTGATGAAGAAAAGCCGCGTCTGCAGGCGGATCTCGGCATGGCGCACTTCCTGATGCTGCGCAATCACGGCCTGCTCACCGTCGGCGCTTCCATCGCCGATGCATTCCTCGGCATGTACCTGTTCGAAACGACCTGTCAGATCCAGATCGCGGCGCAGGCCGGAGGCGAGTTGACCAAAGTGGATCCACGCATTCTCGATGGCGTGGCCGCGGCGTCCAGGGAGCAGACCGACGGCATCGGCGGCGCGTTCGTCTGGCCCGCATTGCTGCGCAAGCTCGATCGTCTCGATGCCGGATTCCGTACCTGATCCGGCCTCGCCTGGCCTGATTGGAATGCAAGACTGAGGTTCATTACCGGGGAGTAGCATGAGCAATCCATCAAGTGGCTGGCGTTGGGGACCATTCACGATGCGTGTGCCGTTCCTGCACACGCGCCTGCTCTTGCCGGAGTTCCTGCAGGGTGTGTTCGTGGCCACGGCGACCGGTCTGGCGCTGGTGCCGGTGCTTGAGGCCTACTTCGGCATGAACTTCGAACAGGCCGTGACCTGTTCGCTGCTATACAGCCTGTTCATCGTTTCTTCGTTGCATACCTTCGGTGAGCCGTATGCACCGGGCTGGAATACGCCGGCCTTGCCTCTGGTGCTGGCCTACGTCATCGCCGGCTACCCGGATCCGGTTCAACGCTTTCAGGTCATGACTGCCTTGTCGCTGATGTTTGCCGGGCTGGTCTTCGTGCTCGGAGCTTCGGGATTTGGAACCTGGCTGATGCGCTGGCTGCCATCCACACTGCGCGCCGGCATCATCCTCGGTGCGGCGATCGCCGCATTCAAGAAAGTCTTCATCGACGACGCAGAAAAATTCCTGTTCCAGCAGCCCATATCGACGACGCTGGCTTGCCTGGTTTGCCTGGTCTGTGTGTTCTCGGCGCCATTCCAGCGACTCAAGGCCAGG
>NZ_JBAWHJ010000191.1:0-3844 GCF_049593775.1 Dokdonella sp.
CCTGCGACATCAAGGATCCCTACGAGATCATCACCTGGGTGACCCCCGAAGGTGGCAGCGGGCCGAACTATCAGAACATGTGATCCGACATACCGTCTGCCGTGGATTCATGCACGATCCACGCGACACTGGAAGCAATTGAACTTCGACCGAATGTGGACATAGGCCACCTCGGGATTCTCAAGCAGTGATTCGCACACCGCGCCTATTTCCTCACCCTTGACGACGCGCGCCGTCTCGTAGCGGATCCAGTCATTGGCATCGTAGCCTCGGACGATGGCAGGATCGAAATGCGTGAACCACGCTGGCAAGTGGTCGCTTTCATAGCGCTCGCAGGATTTGGCATGCAGGAAGATCGGCCCTGTTTCCGCGTAGGGTTGAACCGAATCGAATGGCCGGTACGACAACACCAGCATCGGGCTGCCCTCGGCAATCAAGCCCAGGCAATGACGGCAGGGATTGGCCCCGGCACCGGCCGTCTGCAGCAGTGCGGCTTGTCCGTTCGCATCTGCGCCTCCGTTGCGGATTCGAATGACTTCTTCGTGCGCTATTCCTTCGACCTTCAATTTCATGACCTGGGTGTCCTCTGTCGTTTGCAGGCTGTATTGTCGAGGCCATTCCATCACGGCACGTGCGTCGCTACTGGCCGGATTCGGACCTTGCAGACACGACTTCCGGACCGATGGGGGTCTGTTTCGATCGACCGTGTTCATTGCACATTGCCTGGAAACCGACATGTCCGATGGACCCGGCATGCAACCCTTTGCCACCGGACCGGTACTCATCCCGGGCAGCGCGTTTGCGGCCGCGAGAATGCGATTCGCCTGTTTTCGCCATGAGTTCGAGAGAGGTTGAAAGTGAAGAAGTCCGCTATTCCATGGCAACTGGTCATCTGCCTGACACTGGCCAGCTCGCCACTTCAGGCGGCAGATTTTCTCGTCGACACGCCAGCTGACAGCGTTGACAGCCTTCCTGGCGACGGACTTTGTGCGGACGCACTCGGCACGTGCAGCCTGCGTGCGGCCATCATGGAAACCAATGCGCTTGCCGGCACCGATACCGTGGATATCCCTGCCGGCACGTATTCGCTGACACGGGCGGGCAGCGGCGAAAATGAATCGGTCAGTGGCGATCTCGACATCACTGACGACCTCATTCTCCTCGGTGCGGATGTATCCACCACCATCATTGACGCAGGCGCACTCGATCGCGTGCTGGATCTCCGTTCGGCGCCGATGCGTACGATCGCGGTCCAGGGCTTGACCCTGCGCAACGGACATCTGCCGGCCGGCGCGCCCCTGGTCGACGGTGGTGGCGGGCTCATGGTCGGCATCGGGGTGCAGCTTGGCCTGACCGATGTCGTCGTAGCCGACAATCACATGACCCAGCATACCGGTGGTGTTGCGATAGACAATCGTGGCTGTCTGCAGGCACTTCGCACCCGAATCGTCAACAACACAGACACCGCTGCAACCGGATCCGGATTTTCCAGTTCGGGAGGCGTCTCGACGACTGGTGAGGACAGCTGCCTGGTGCTCGAGGACAGCGAACTCAGCGGCAATCGCGGCGATCAATCGGGCGCCATCCATGTCACTGGAGGAGCTTCAATCATCTTGCGTCGCAGCCTGATAGCCCAAAACGAGGCGCGCTTCTCGGGCGCGATCGAAATCAGCCGCGGTATCGAGGTACGGCTGGAGAACACGACCATCAGCGACAATGCCGGCAACCCGGGTGCCATTCTCAATGACGGCGGCACCATTCTTGTCCTGATCAACTCGACCGTAACCGGAAACCATGGCTCAAACAGCATGGCGGTGGTCGGCGGCATCCAGGACGTGCACGGCGGATTCGGCCTGACTTTCTTGAGCAATACCATTCTTGCGGGCAACGGGCCCGGTTTCTCCGCCGACGATTGCAGCAAAGGGCAATCGCTCGACGGCGGCAACATCATCGGTACGACTGCCGGATGCCAATACAGCGCCCTGCCGGGTGACCAGATCAACGCCGACCCGGGCCTCGGCCCGCTTGCCGACAATGGCGGCCTCTCACGCAGCCATCTGCCCGGCCCCAACGCCATCGACCACGGCGCGGCAGCGCCTTGCCTTTTTCTCGATCAGCGTCGCATCGGCCGGCCACTGGATGGTGATGGCGACGGCATTGCGCAATGCGATGTGGGCGCGGTTGAACTCCGTGTCGATTCGATTTTTGCCGACGGATTCGAGGCGGAATGATCGGAAGTTCCCGGCAGGCTCCGCCAGGTCAGGCCCAGGCGACCAGGATCAGGGCGGAATGTGCCCATGCCAGAGTCATCCCTGGCTGAACGGCGGCACCTGCGAGCGCAGTGCAGGCATTGCGCTCCGGAAGAAACGATATAAACTGTTTACACCGTTTTCTGGTGAAACCCGCATGAGCAAGTCAGCCAAGCCAGCTGCCGCAGCCGGCAGCAAGAAAGTTGCAGGAAAATCGGCTACCACGACCGCCAGGTCAAAGGACGCCACTAAGAAAATCCACAAAGTCGAGAAGAAACCCAAGTCCAAGGCGGCGTCAGCACCTGCCGAAGCACCGAAGCTGCGGGTGAAGCTCGTCCGCGACAGCTTCACGATGCCACGTGAGGACTTCGAGCGAATCGCGCGCCTCAAGGCCAGGGCGATCGAGTTCAAGCGACCAGCAAAGAAGAGCGAACTCCTGCGCGCCGGTCTGCAGGCGCTGGAGAAAATGGATGGCCCGTCCCTGCACGCAGCACTCACCGCGTTGACCCCCATCAAGACGGGCCGCCCGAAGAAGCGACACTAGATCTCATTTCCTGCGGATCCTGCCCTGGGCCCTTGGGCCCACGCGTCTTGCCGTGCATATCAAGAAATTCGATTCCGCTGCCATGACCCGCTTTCGATTCCTCCCTGATCGTCCCCGATTGCGTACGGCATTGTTGATGCTGCCCGTCTGCTTCGCGCTGCTCGCGCTGGCCATGCCGGTATGGATTCATGCGCGCAGCACGCAATGGTCAGAGCCTGAAGCGCCCGCCTCACTGGATTCTGATTCGCACCAGCCGTTCAAGGCTGCGAATCTCGAATGGCTGGATTCTTCGCGCGCGCGCAGGGTTCCCGCGCGGATTTTCTGGCCCGCGGAAACCGGCACAGGGAAGATTCCCTTGGTGATCTTCTCCCCCGGCATTGGCAGTTCACGCGATGGCTATACCTACCTCGGACGCTACTGGGCCGAGCACGGCATCGCCAGCCTGCATCTCCAGCATGTCGGCAGCGATCGCACGCTGTGGCAGGGCAGCATCTTTTCGCTGCTATCAAGATTCCAGAACGCGGCTAGCGACACCGAAGCCATTGCGCGCGTGCAGGATGCCCGTTTTGCCCTCGACCGCCTGCTGGCCAGTCGCCTGGGCCAGCAAATCGCAAGGGACCGAATCACTGCTGCAGGTCATTCCTATGGCGCAAACACGACTTTGCTCGAGTCGGGCGCATCAGTGACTCGCGGAGGAAAAGTCCTCAATTTCCGCGATCCGCGCATTTCTGCGGCCATTCTGATTTCAGCACCGCCGTTCTATGGCGAAGCGGATACAGATTCGATCCTTGCATCAATTGATATCCCGACCCTGCATATCACGACCGAGGATGACGTCATCCGTATTCCGGGGTTTGGCTCTGGCGTGGCCGACCGCAAGGAAATTTTCGATGCGACAGGTAGCGCGCTGAAAGTTCTGGCGGTCTACAACGAAGGCAGCCACAACGTCTTCACTGAACGTCGCTATTTCGATTCGAAACGAGTCGCTGAGGAAGTGAAGGCCGACACCCGGGAACTGTCGCTGGCATTTCTAAAGCAGTTCGATGACGGG
>NZ_JBAWHJ010000192.1:0-4348 GCF_049593775.1 Dokdonella sp.
CCGTTTGACGCGTCGGCCCGTTTCAGCCCTGCAGGAGGCCGGTCAGGGGCGATGCCCTTCGGCAGGTTGCGACAAGGGCATCGCGGCTACTACCTCTTGCCAGAAATTGGTGCCGCAGCACTTCACCAAAAAGCGCGAGCACGTTCGGAGCAGCACACCAGTGTCTGATTTTTTCGCCAGGCTGAAGCAACGCAAGCTCGTGCAATGGGCGGTGGCCTATCTCGCAGGTGCCTGGGCCTTGCTGCAGGTGCTCGATCTGGCCGCTGACAACTACGACTGGCCATCCATCATCATCCGCGTTTCATTCGCACTGATCGCGCTCGGATTTGTCGTGACCCTGGTATTGGCCTGGTATCACGGTGAGCGTGGCGAGCAGAAGGTTTCAGGCGCAGAGTTGATGATACTTGCCGCCGTGCTGGCCGTGGGTGGGGGCTTGTTGTGGCGCTATGCGCAGGTCGAATCGATCGATCCGGCACCAGGCAATACTGTCGCGGCCCGTGCGGCCAAGAATTCCGAGGCGGTGATAGAGACTCCCGACAAGTCCATCGCGGTATTGCCCTTCGTCAACATGAGTTCCGATCCGGACCAGGAATACTTCTCCGATGGCATCGCCGAGGAGCTGTTGAACCGGCTTGCGCAACTGTCCGATCTGAAAGTCGCCGCACGCACCTCGGCATTCCAGTTCAAGGGCAAGAACGAGGATATCGGCAATATCGGTCGCCAGTTGAAGGTTGCCCATGTACTCGAAGGCAGTGTGCGCAAGTCGGGCACCACGCTGCGCATCACCGCGCAGTTGATCGACAGCCGCACGGGCTACCACCTGTGGTCGGAAACCTACGACCGCGATGCATCGGATATCTTCAAGGTGCAAGATGAAATCGCCAGTGCGATCGCCGAGAGGCTCAAGATTGAGCTGGCGATCGATAGCGCAGCTACGGTTCGCAGCATCAATCCAAAGGCCCATGAGGAATATCTGCGCGGCCGCGACTTTCTCGCCAATCGACGCGGTGATCTCGACAAGGCCATCGCCGCCTTCGATCGCGCAATCGCAATCGAGCCCGACTTCAGCCCCGCCTACTCGGGCAAGGCCTTCGCGATCCAGTTGCGACCCGTGTGGAACATGGCGCCTGCCAACAGCGCGGTGCTTGATGAGACGAGAAGGATTGCTGACAAGGCGCTGCAGCTTGATCCAGACAACGCCGAGGCCTACATGGTGCGCGGCATGGCGGCGTTTTACGGATGGGACCCCGCTGCTGCCGGGGCGGATCTGAATCGCGCCTTGGCGCTGGCGCCGGGCAATATCGATATTCTCAACATGGAAGGCGACTTCCGGAACTATGTCGGTGACCTGGCCGCTGCAGAGCAGGGCAAGCGCACGGCGATGGCCCTGGATCCGTTCTCATTCGTGCATCCATTGAATCTTGCCGATGTTCTGATTAGTCAGGGCCACTACGAGGAGTCGATCATCGCTGCCGAGCAAGCCATTGCGTTGGGTGCGAATGAGTATGGCTATGACCGCCTGACAGTCGGCTATCTCGGCAGCGGGCAGATCGAGCGCGCCAGGGTGGCCTATGAGAAGGCCTGCGAGCTGAACCCGGATGATTCAAGTGTGTGCGGAACCAATGAGGCGCTCCTGCTCGCGGCAGAAGGGAAAGACGAGCAGGCAACGAGCGTCGTAAAGGCGTTGGCTGGCAGGCTCAATGCGAAAGGCAATTTCGGAGCCTACGGCAGCGAATCGACGATTGCATGGCTCTATGCAGGGCTGCATGATTTCTCCCGCGCCACTGTTGCGCAGCGAGCAGCCATCGACCTGCAGGACTGGTTCCCGACGTTTGCCATCGTGTATGCGCTTGAGGGCGCAACGTTGCCCGAAGAGCTCAGCACAGATCCGCAATGGCTGGAAGTCTGGAACGATCCGCGCATGAAGGCCTACATGGATGCCTACCGCAAGAATCTGCTGGCGTGGCGAGCAGGGGATGGCAAGCCATGAACCTGTTCGCCGAACTCAAACGCCGCAACGTGATCCGAATGGCCGGGCTCTATCTGGTCGGCGCGTGGTTGTTCATCCAGGTCGCCGAGACCCTGCTGCCGATCTTCGGTACGCCAGAATGGGTGCTCAAGGCGCTGGTCATGCTGCTGGCGCTGGGCTTTGTTCCCGCCGTGGTTTTCTCCTGGTTGTTCGAGTTGACGCCTGAAGGGCTCAAGCGCGATGCCGACGTCAATCCGGTTGCCTCGTTGTCCGCGTCCACCGGGCGGCGCATGGATCGATTGATCGCGATCGGCCTTGTCCTTGTACTTCTGGCTTTTGCAGCCGATCGTTTCTGGCCGAAACCGGCCGCAAATCCTGCTGCCGTGGCGACCGCAGCCGATCCGGTTGCGCCATTGCCAGCGACGATAGCGCCCACTACGACAGAGGTTGCCGACACCACCGCCAGCTCGATTGCGGTGTTGCCATTCGCCAATCTCTCCAGTGATCCGGAACAGGAATTTTTTTCCGATGGCATGGCCGAGGAAATACTCAATGCCCTGACCCGCATCAAGGATCTGCGCGTACTTGGTCGAAGTTCGTCGTTCCAGTTCAAGGGCAAGAATGTGCCGCCACAAACCGTCGGCAGGGAACTCGGTGTTGCCCATCTGTTGACCGGATCCGTGCGCAAGCAGGGCGACCGGCTGCGCATCAGCGTGGCCTTGATTCGCAGCTCTGATGGCGTGCAGCAATGGTCCAAGCAGTACGATGGCAAGCTCACCGATGTGTTCGACTTGCAGGATTCCTGCGCACGCGATATCGCCAGCGAACTGAAGATTGCATTGGCGGGCGGAACAGAAAGTCGTCTGGTCGACAAGGCCACCGACAACCCCGAGGCCTATGCGAAGTTCATCGAGGCCCAGGATCTGGTAACGCGTCGAGTGGGTGACAGCCTGCCACGTGCCATCCGCTTGCTGAATGAGGCAACGACGCTTGATCCTGCGTTTGCCCGGGCGTGGGCCAAATTGGCCGTGGCTCATGCGGTGGTCGTGCAATACGTGGGCGGTGACTGGCAGGAAAACTGGCAAGCCTCGGACCAGGCCGCAGCAAGAGCCCTTGAGCTCGACCCGGAAAGCACGGAAGCCTATGCGGTCACCGGATACAACAATCTGGCACGCCGAAAATACATGGATATGGACGCAGCATCACTGCGTGCGCTTGCGCTCGATTCGGGTGACATTACAGCCAACTTCTGGCGCTGCAACCAGTTGTCGTCGATGGGACGTTTTCACGAGTCTGACCAGCGAATTGATCGCGCCCTGGAGCGGGATCCTGACAACCCGCTACTCTTGTTCTACAAGGGCATTGTGCTTTGGTCGATGGGTGACTACGAGAATGCCGTGCTCTACACAAGGCGCGCCGAGGCACTGGGTTATCCGTTGAGTCGCCTGGTGCTCGCTTACGAAAAGGCCAAGCGCGGTGATGTTGCTGCAGGGGCAGAGTTGTACGCCTCGGGCATGTCAGCGTTGGGCACGAAGATTCCGCATGCCGACATCAAGCTCATTTTTGCAGGCGCCTATCAGGAAGGCGAGCCCAGGCAACAGGCGCTGGCCGCTATTGAACGCAATCCGGGCGATGAATACACGCCAACCTTCCTGATCATGCTCGGCGAACCCGATCGCGCGTTCCGGAGTTTCGAAAATGGCAGTTCAGGCCTGACCGATGCCTTCTTCGACTGGCTCTGGCAACAGGAAGACTGGTCGCGCCATGCACGCCAGCACCCGTCCTTCCAGGGCTTTGCCCAACGCATGGGCATGGTGGAGTACTGGAAGCGCTACGGCTGGCCCGATCTGTGCGCACCTGCACCCGAAAAAGGACCGGAGGCGTTCACGTGTCGATAAACCTCCTTGCCGAACTCAAACGCCGCAACGTCATCCGCATGGGCGGGTTATACCTGGTCGGTGCGTGGCTGATCATACAAGTTGCCGAAACCTTGCTGCCGGTCTATGACACGCCGGGGTGGGTCTTGAAGGCACTCATCCTGCTGCTCGCCCTGGGTTTCATTCCAGCGCTGACAGTTTCCTGGTTATTCGAGTTGACCCCCGAAGGATTGAAGCGCGACAAGGAAGTGGACAGGAGTCAGTCCATAGCGCCGCGAACCGGGCAGCGCATGAATGTCGTGATCGCCGTCCTGCTTTCACTCGGGCTGGCCTGGTACGTACTCGACAAGTTCGTCATTTCGCCCACGCGTGATGCCGTGGACATGGCCGCGAGCCTCAAGGCGATCGAATCCGAACCCGAATCTGCTCCCTCGATCAATTTGCGCTCGATTGCCGTACTGCCGTTCGAGAATCTCAGCGAGGACAAGGCCAACGGTTTTTT
>NZ_JBAWHJ010000193.1:0-1560 GCF_049593775.1 Dokdonella sp.
CCTGACGTCTGACGGATCGGCCATGGGTACGCCGGGCTACATGGCGCCCGAGCAGGTGCGTGGTGAGAAGACGCTCGATCCGCGTTGCGATGTCTATGCACTGGGCGTGCTGCTGTTCCGCCTGCTCGCGGGTCGTCTGCCGTTGCCTGCTGACACTGCTGCACAGATGATGCTGAATACGGCCACGCGGGATGCGCCGCGCCTGGACCGCATCGTCGAAAATCTGCCTGCCGGCGTGGCGGCGATCACCGCGCAATGTCTTGAGCGCGACGCACGCTACCGCTACCCGAATGCCTCCGCTCTCGCGGTTGAACTGAGGTCCGCGCTGGCTGACGGCAATGTGAATTCGCGTGCCCTTGGCGTGCGCCGGCGTGGACAGCGTTTCCTGCGGCGAAACCCGGGGCTTGTCGCGTTGGGTGCTGCGGCGATGATCGTGCTGATGCTGCTCGGCGCAGCGAGCGGCTGGCAGCATTTCCAGGCCAACAAGCGCGCTCAGCGTGCGGAAAGCGTGGCACGTGAACTCGGTCAGCTCGGTGAGCGTTTCGAGGCGCGCGTCAAACTCGTACATGCACAGCCGCTGCGTGACATCAGCCCGCAGTTGCGCGAGTTGAACGGCTGGCTTGATGGCGAGCTCGCTGCCATGGCGCCGGAACGCGATCCCTTGCTGGAGCGTGCACGTGACTATGCGCTGGGTCGCGCGAACCTTGCCCTGGGACATTCAGCAGAGGCCCTGCCAATGCTGCAACGTGCCTGGGAGGCTGGCATCCGCAATTCGACACTGGCATTGCGCCTGGCCCAGGCGCATTTTGCCGTGCAGGCACAGGAGGCCGCTGAATCACGCGATCTGGCTGACGCGGAACAACGATTGAAAGTGCTGGCCGAGATCGAGTCGCGACACAATGAAGCGGCAAGGTCCTATCTGGATGCCATCGAATTCACGGATCCACAAGATGCAGTTCTCGCGAATGGTATCCGCCGCTACCTCGATGGCGATCTCGATGCGGCAGTGGAAACCTTGCACAATCAGGATAATCCGCGCGTCGCCTGGCCCGTGCCGGGCCTGATGCTTGCGGCCGATCTGCAGTTCAAGGCGGCACTGGTTGCCGAAGCGCAAAACGACAACGAACTTGCTACCAGGTTGTGTGATTCTGCGCGCACGGATTTCATTCGCGTCACCGAGATCGCGCGCAGTCAGCAGGAAGCATGGCAGGGCGTGTGCAGCACCAGCGAAATCCTGCTTGCACTGGCCTGGAGCGGAGATCTCGGCGAGGCCGAAATCGTCAACGAACTGGCGAAGGAGAATTTCGGCCAGTGCATGACCGTCGCCAGGGTCGATCCGACCCGGGTTGATGCCCTGGTCAAGGCGGGTGGTTCCCTGAGCTGGGCCTCCGGGATGATGGTCAACCGCAGTGAAAACCCGATAGAGCTCAGCAACGAAATCCGCAAGCTGGCCAATCTCGCACTGGCTGCCGATCCGCAGTCGGCGGGCGCTCATCGACTGCTCGGCTACGCGAGTCTCAACGATGCAGCCTACGACTCCTGGATCGCGAACAAGCCGAA
>NZ_JBAWHJ010000194.1:0-7674 GCF_049593775.1 Dokdonella sp.
ATCGTGACCTTGTGCACCGGATCATGCTCGGGCACTGACAGGCCGACGATCGCATGTCCCGCTTCGTGGTAGGCAGTCAGCTTCTTTTCCTCGTCGCTCATGATCATCGATCGGCGTTCGGCGCCCATCATGATCTTGTCCTTGGCACGCTCGAAATCCTGCATGCCGACCTCACGCGAATTTCCGCGTGCGGCGAACAGGGCCGCCTCGTTGACGAGATTGGCCAGGTCAGCGCCCGAGAAACCCGGCGTACCGCGAGCAATGGTCAGCGGCTCCACGTCGGTAGACAGCGGAACCTTGCGCATGTGCACCTTGAGAATCTGTTCACGGCCCTTGAGGTCGGGCAGTGGCACGACGACCTGGCGATCGAATCGACCGGGACGCAGCAATGCTGGATCCAGCACATCGGGCCTGTTGGTCGCGGCAATCACGATGACGCCTTCGCTGCCCTCGAATCCGTCCATCTCGACCAGCAACTGGTTCAGGGTCTGCTCGCGCTCGTCATGCCCGCCGCCAAGGCCGGCACCACGATGGCGACCGACCGCGTCGATCTCGTCGATGAAAATGATGCAAGGAGCCTGCTTCTTGGCCTGCTCGAACATGTCGCGAACACGTGCCGCACCGACGCCGACAAACATCTCGACGAAATCCGAGCCGGAGATCGAGAAGAACGGCACCTTGGCCTCTCCCGCGATGGCCTTGGCCAGCAGGGTCTTTCCGGTACCGGGTGATCCGACCATCAGCACGCCGCGCGGAATCTTTCCGCCCAGCTTGGTGAATTTGGATGGATCACGAAGGAACTCGACCAACTCGGAGACTTCTTCCTTGGCCTCGTCGCAACCGGCAACGTCGGCAAAGGTGATCTTGATCTGGTCTTCACCCTGCAATTTGGCCCGCGATCGCCCGAACGACATGGCGCCACGCCCGCCGGCACCTGCCTGCATCTGACGCATGAAATAGAACAGGATGCCGATGAAGATGATGATTGGCAGCCAGTCGAACAACAGGCGCAACACCAGCGGCATGGGCGGATCAGTCGCCTCGACCTTTACCTTGGCCACGCCCTTTTCGATGTCCGACATGGACTGCTCGGTGACGATCAGGGTCGTACGGACATTGCTGCCGTCCTGGAGCTTTGCTTCGACCGTGCGGCCATCGTTGTGCACGAGAACCTCTTCCACACGATTGTCGCGCACCGCCTGCATGAACTCCGAGTACGGAACATCCTTGGTGGATGCCGCCCGCGGATTGAAGCTCTGAAACACCGTCAACAGGACGACGGCGATCACCACCCAGAGCAGCAGAGTCTTTGCCATGTCATTCATCGTAATCCAGATTCCTCGTGCATGTGCCGTACCGTCATCGTTGTTTGCCGGTGGCCAATGCGTAGACTTCGTTGCTGCGAGCCCGGGATGCCTTGGGCTTGCGGATGCTGACGTGCGCATACTGTTCGCGCAAGCGTCGTAAGTAATCATCAAAACCCTGACCCTGGAACAGCTTGGTCAGGAAGGCCCCACCTTTGCCAAGATGGGTTTCTGCAAAGTCAGCGGCCAGTTCAGCCAGTCCCATCGAACGATCCTGATCAACTGCACCGACACCGCTCATGTTGGGGGCCATGTCGGAAAGCACAAGATCAACGCTGGTTCCGCCAAGCATGTCTTCAAGCTGCTTGAGTACCGAGTCCTCGCGAAAATCACCGAGAACGAAGTCGACGCCGCCGATTCCCTGCATGGGCAGAATATCCAATGCGACGATACGTCCGGCGTCGCCGAGGCGCTCGCGAACCATTTGTGACCAGCCGCCAGGAGCAGCTCCCAGATCGACGACCACCATTCCGGGCTTCAGCAGCTTGTCGCGCTCAATCAGCTCGTCAAGCTTGAACACTGCCCTGGAGCGCCAGCCCTCGGCCTGGGCGCGCTTCACGAAAGGGTCGCTGAAATGCTCCTGGAGCCAGCGAGAACTGGATTTGCTTCGCGCCACGGCGTAGTCACTACGCGCATTGCGCGTTTATCAGCGATGAGAATGCCCCCATAATACCCTGAAAGCCGACTATTGCCGCCGGCCACCCATCCGCATTCGGACTCCGTTCATGCCTCTTACCTCGTTCCAGAAGCGCTATCTGCGCGGTCTTGCCCATTCCCTGAGCCCTGTTGTCATGCTGGGCCAGAAAGGCGTCACACCCAACGTTATCAGCGAATTAGGCCTCGCTCTCGACCATCACGAGCTGATAAAGGTCAAACTTTCCGGTGGCGACAAAGAGGAGCGCAAAGCCCAGATCGACGCGCTGACAAGCGGGTCGAAAGCCGAGGTGGTCCAGATCATCGGGCACACCGCCACGCTGTGGAGACGAAATGAGAAGGAACCCAAACTGCCGCTTCCCAAGTAGTCCGTCAGCCCCATGCAGCTGATCCATGACCGCGCCGAAGGCTATTTCTTCGTACGTGCCGTGAAGCCGGATGCCATCGTGATCATTGATCGCGAACTGCAGTCGAGTTTCCTGCTGGCGCCCGATCAGGTGGTCGAGGGCTGGCCTGTCTCCACTATTGACGAGCTTGGCGAAGATGCCGTCCTGGCCATTCTCGAAACCGGACCAGAGGTCGTCATCCTCGGCTCCGGCAACCGGCAAAGGTTTCCAGACAGAAAGGCACTGCTGCCGTTGATGCGCGAAGGCATTGGCGTCGAGGTGATGGACAACGCGGCCGCCGCACGCACCTACAATCTGCTGGCCGCCGAGGGTCGCCGCGTGCTTGCAGCATTCATCCTGGACTCTGCTCAGGCCGACTGATCGTGCTTGGACAGCCGACGCAATCGCTTCAGGGCTTCTTCCTGGATCTGTCGGACGCGCTCACGCGAAACACCGAAATCGGCGGCGATATCGGCCAATGAGTGCACAGGCTCGCCGTTAAGGCCGAATCGACGCTCGACAACCAGTCGCTGGCGCGGGATGAGGGCTGCAAGCCAGTCCTGCAACTGTCCATTGCCGGCAGGATCCGCCACATTTCCAGAACCCGGATCCTCTTCCTCGACCAGTTGCTCGATCATCGAACGATCATCGCCTTCGGACATCGGCGCATCGAGTGAACTGATGTGTTCGCTGACACGGAACAGCTCGGCAATTTCCCGGGTCTGCTTGCCGACCGCCGCCGCCAACTCGTCCAGGGTTGGCGTGCGCCCGATCCTGGCCATCAGCTCCCTGTTGGCCTTGAGCACTTGGGCGAGCTCCCGCAGCACATGGACCGGAATGCGAACCGTCCTTCCCTGATGCGAAATGGCATGCTGGACACCGTGCCGAATCCACCACACCGCATATGTCGAAAACCGCAGGCGACGCTCCGGCTCGAATTTCTCCACGGCACGAATCAGACCAATATTGCCCTCTTCAATCAGATCCATGAGCGGCACGCCCCTGCCGACATAGGCGCGCGCCACCGTGACAACCAGGCGCAGATTGGACTCGATCATGCTCCGCCGGGCCTCGCTGTCACCGCGTTGCACGCGTTCAGCCAGAGCCCACTCCTCCTCCGCGCAAAGCAAGGGAATCAGGCCGATTTCATTCAGGTAAGCGCCGGTGGAACTGCGGACTTCTTCATCGGCCGGTTCAATCGCATCAAGAAGCTCGAGCACCTCCTCGACTTCCGGCTCGGTTTCGACCGCCAGCTTGGTTTTATCACTTGTCATGTCTGCGGACCGGGCCACCGATTTCCCTGCGCGAAAGCGGACATGGCCGGCGCTCGCAAGACACTGCCGACATGACCCGGCATCTCATCGCTTCGGCAAATAGGTGAGCGGATTTACCGGCTTTCCGTTCGTTCGAATCTCGAAATGCAGCATGTCACGACTGGCGCTGGAAGATCCCATCTCGGCAATTTGCTGCCCCGCCTTGACCCGATCCCCCTCCTGGACAAGCCGGCGCCGATTGTGGCCATAGGCAGACAACATCGAGGTGCTGTGCTTGACGATGATGAGTTCGCCATAGCCGATCAAGCCATTGCCGCTGTATACGACTTCCCCATCGGCCGCCGATCGCACCGGATCGCCAGCCGTGCCCGCGATATTGATGCCCTGACGCGTCTGGTCACCGGCCACAAAGCCTGATATCAGTGCGCCCGTCGCCGGCCATCGCCAACTGATGCCTGCACTCGTTGCAGTTGCTGCCGGGCCGGCCGCAACCGGCTTCGGCGCCTGGGCTGCCGGAGCCGGCGTGGGCGCCGCAGGCGGCTTGTTGCCGGCCGTGCTGCGCGGCGGTGGTGGATTGCGGGATGGTGGTGGCGAAGCAGGTGGCGGCGCCTTCGTGGCTGTGCGCGTACTGCTGGATCGACTCGACGTACGAGTCGGCGCTGCTCTTCCATCAAGGCGAATCAACTGGCCGACGTAGATCGTGTAGGGCGGACCGATATCGTTTGCGCGCGCAACATCCCTGTAATCGAGACCATTGCGGAACGCGATGCTGTACAGCGTGTCTCCGCGTCTGACCTGATAGCTTCCGGCCGGCACATCTCGCCCCGACGTTGCAGAATTGCGCGACCTGCTTCCTGCGCTGAGATCGTCCACTGGCGCGGGTGGTGTTGAGGCGCACGCGCAAACGACCAGGGTCATCAGTCCGGCCAGGATAGCGCGCGCAGGGTAATAAAGTTTTGGATCAATCACTTATCGTATGAACTTGAAGTAGATGATGGCAAGAATCAGCACGCCGACAATGGCCCAGCCAATCCATTCTATCCAGCGATGCAGGGCTGCTTCGGCACGGGGCCCGGCCAGGCGTATGACGCCTGCAAGCAGATAAACGCGCTTGCCGCGCCCGACGATCATGCTTGCGATGTAGGGTAACAGCGGCACTCCCACGATGCCCGACGCCCAGGTGAAAATCTTAAGCGGAATCGGCAGAAACCCGGCCAGGACCAGTAGCCAGAACGCCGACCAGGGACTCTGGGCTGCGATTTCACGCAACTCGGCCACCTGCCTGTCGATGCGTTCCAGCCAGCCCAGGGACTCAAGCAAGGGTCGCGCCAATTCGAACGCGTAGTGGCCAAGCGCATAGCCCACCAGCGCACCAAGTACGGAAAACAGCAGGCTGATCGTTGCCAGGCGAAACCATCGCTGTGGCCGCGCCAGCACCATTGGGCCAAGCATCACTTCCGGCATGACTGGAAAAATGATTGCCTCGATGAAGCTCAATCCGGCCAGCAAGGGTTCCGCACGAGGATGCATCGACCATTTGAGCGCGCGTTCGTAGAGTGGCTTGAACAGCTTCAAGTACGCGTGCTCCCTGCGTTGCGGCATGGTCGGTTCAAGCAACACCTCCAAGCAATGGAACGAAGCTGACGGCAGCCAGGATTTCACGATGCCAGCCGCCCTCACCGGCCCGGACACGCAGAAGCTGCTGCCGGCCTGGAGGTCCCACCGGAGCCACCAGCACACCGTTTGGCGCGAGTTGATCGAGCAAGGTGTTCTCAAGGTCTGCACCGGCCGCCGTCACCATGATCGCGTCGAACGGCGCCTCGTCAGGCCAGCCGAGACGACCATCATCATGGCGAGACCGGATATTGGTCAGCCCGAGTTTGCGGAACCGGCGCCGGGCATTGCGCAGCAACTCATCGATTCGCTCCACCGTGTAGACCTGCTCGACCAGGCTGGCCAGCACGGCGCACTGATAGCCGGAGCCGGTGCCGACTTCCAAAACACGCTTGGGCAAGTTGCCTTCGACCAGGACTTCGGTCATGCGTGCAACAACATAAGGCTGTGAGATGGTCTGGCCCTGGCCAATTGGCAAGGCCGTGTCTTCATACGCACGCGTCGCGAGTGCCTCGTCGATGAACAGGTGACGAGGAAGCTGGCGCATCACGTCGAGCACGCGGCGGTCCTTGATGCCCTCTTCCAGCAGTCGCTCGATCAACCGGTCGCGCGCGCGTTGCGAGGTCATGCCAAGACCGCGAGCCTCGGGCAGCTGGCGTGCGAACCGGCTCATCGACTCATACCCGCGCTGGAAACCCGGCAGCACGGCTTCATGCGACGTGGCTTTCCATACTCAGCGAACTGACCCAGCCACCCACCTTTTCAAGGGCCTGATAGCGAGTCAGGTCGACATGGATGGGAGTAATCGAAACATAGCCATCTCGAATGGCGTGGAAATCCGTGCCGGGACCGTCATCCTCGGCCTCTCCCGGGGGACCAATCCAGTACATCGGTCTGCCACGCGGGTCCATTTGTTCGATGCATCCCGGCGCACGATGGCGACGGCCAAGGCGGGCGACCGAAAGGCCCTTGATCTGATCCCAGGGAAGATCGGGAACGTTCACGTTGAGAATGGTATCGGCAGGCAACGGATCAACAAGCAACTTGCGCATCAGCAGCATCACCGCCCTGGCGGCGGATTCGTAGTGCACACCCTTGTGATCCCGGGCAGCCAGGGAAACCGCAATCGCCGGCAGGCCGAGGAATCGCCCTTCCATGGCAGCGGAGACCGTACCGGAGTAGATCACGTCATCACCAAGATTCGCCGCGCTGTTGATGCCGGAAACCACGATATCAGGAACCGAATCGAGCAGGCCGGTCAGCGCCAGGTAGACGCAGTCGCTGGGCGTACCGGATACCCGGTAGCGACCATCATCGAGTCGTTTGACACGAATAGGCTGATCCAGCGTCAGCGAGTTGCTGGCACCGGAACGATCCCGGTCTGGCGCAACCACGACGACTTCGCCTACCGCCGCCAGATGACGCGCGAGCACGAGGATGCCGGGCGCTTCGACCCCATCGTCATTGCTGACCAAGACACGCATTGACTGCTACCTGCGAAGTGGCCTGATGTGCGGAACGTACGCGGGACGCTCAACGATCCGCACTCGAAGCCTGTGGGAATCGCAAATCATACCGGAATCACGCGTCCCCCTGAATGAGCAGGTGTCCTAAACCGGTCAAAAACCGCTCGAGACTGAACGTGGGTTGCAGGATGCGCCGGTCGAACTTGCAGGCCTGCAATGGCCATGCAATCGTGCACATGAATCCTGATCGCCCCTGCCCGTTGCCATGCCAAGCCAGCGACCGCCACGCAGGCGAAAGACACCCGAAGCAGAAGTTGCCGAGGAAGATCGCGATCTCTTCAGAGACGCGATCGGCAACGTCCGGCCGTTGGCCAGGAAATCCGACCGCACGCCGGACAAGTTGCGTCCCGCACCTCAGGCCCATCAGTTCGAACTGGACGAAGCCAGGGTTCGCGATGAATTGCTAAACCACGAATTTGATCCGGCGATGCTCGAGATGGGCGATGAAATCCTCTATCTGAAGCCCGGCCAGCCACTGTCGTTGCTGAAGCAGCTTCGACGCGGACAATTCAGCATCCGCTCCGAAATCGACTTGCACCAGATGACGGTAGCGGTGGCCCGACAGGCGATCACCGCCTTCCTCAGCGAAGCGATTGATCACCGCGAACTCTGCGTTCGCATCGTGCACGGCAAGGGGTTGCGCTCAGCATCGCGCGGCCCCGTCGTCAAGCATATGACCGAGCAACTCCTGCGCAGGCGCGACGATGTTCTCGCGTTCGCGTCAGCGCGTCCGGCGCAGGGCGGAACCGGTGCGGTACTTGTCCTGCTGCGTGGCCGCTAAGGTAACGACTGTTCAGTCGTTGATGTCGCTTTTCGACTCGACCCGCTTGACCGGCGGATTCACCCAGGTGATGCG
>NZ_JBAWHJ010000195.1:0-9614 GCF_049593775.1 Dokdonella sp.
TGCTATGACTGCTACGAACCGGCGATTGACCTGTGCGGTGGAACGGCCGTCCATGTCGGACTTGATCCGGCCGATTTTTCGGTCGACTGGAATCGCGTCAGGGATGCGATCTCCGCGAAGACGCGCGCGATTATCGTGAATACACCGCACAATCCCTCCGGCGCGGTGTTCTCTTCGAGCGATCTCGATGCACTAGCGGAAATCACCCGTGACTCCGACATCATTGTCATCTCGGATGAGGTCTACGAGCACATCGTCTTCGATGGCCGAGATCATCAAAGTGTCCTGCGCAACGCCGAACTCGCAGCACGCAGTTTCGTGATCAGTTCTTTCGGCAAGACCTTCCACTGCACTGGATGGAAGGTGGGCTACTGCGTTGCGCCGCCGGCTTTGAGCATCGAGTTCCGCAAGGTGCACCAATACCTTACGTTCTGTACGTTCACGCCGGCTCAGGTCGCATTGGCGGAGATACTGCAGACGTGTCCGGAGCACTACCTGGAGCTGCCTGCCTTCTATCAGGCAAGGCGCGAATTTTTCCGAGGCTTGCTGGCACCAACCCGATTCAAGCTCCTTCCGGTCGCCGGAGCATACTTTCAGGTGGTCGACTATTCCGCGATCAGTGACAAGGACGATTTCAGCTTCTGCGAATGGCTGGTCGCCAAGGCGGGCGTGGCTGCCATACCCATTTCCGCATTCTACGATTCGCCGCCCGCGGACATGCGCCTGATCCGCTTCTGCTTCGCCAAATCGGATGAGTTGCTGCGCACAGCTGCGCAACGATTGAGTGCACTTTGAGGCCAGTTTGATGACGCCACACCCACTGCAGGTTTCACTGGTACAGGGCGCCACCCGCTGGCATGACGCTGCGGCCAATCGCGAGTATTACGGCGCGCTTGTGCGCACGCTGCGCGGTCACAGCGATCTTGTGGTGTTGCCCGAGACTTTCCTGAGCGGATTCACCAACGACACCCTTGACCATGCAGAACAAATGGATGGCGAAGGTGTAAGTTGGCTGAGGAATCTGGCTGCCGAAGTTGGTGCCGTGGTCACCGGGAGCCTGGTGGTCAGGGAAGGGCAGAAGTGCGTGAACCGGTTGATCTGGATGTGCCCTGATGGCAGCCACGAACTCTATGACAAACGCCATCTGTTTCGCATGGCTGGCGAGCATGAGCGCTATACGGATGGCAAGCAGCGCCTCATCGTCGAACTCAAGGGTTGGCGAATCTGTCCGCAGGTTTGCTATGACTTGCGCTTCCCGGTCTGGTTGCGCAATCACCATGATCCTGCAAGTGGCCGCTTTGACTATGACCTGCTTCTGTTCGTCGCAAACTGGCCAGCGCCTCGGCGCAATGCATGGACCACGCTGTTGCAAGCCAGGGCCATCGAGAATCTCAGCTACTGCATCGGGGTGAATCGCGTGGGCGAGGACGGCAACGGAATCGCCTACGCAGGTGACAGCGCAGCCATCGACTTCACTGGCAACCCGCTGGCCATTCTGGGGCCACAGGAACAGGTCGTGAGCGTGACCCTGGATGCATCGACGCTTTCCGCATTCCGCCAGCGCTTTCCTGCGTGGATGGATGCCGACGCGTTCAAGCTAGGCAACTAGGAATCTCGTGCAGATTAGTTTGGCTGGTTAGCCCAGTTCCGGGATGACTGCCGAATTACTGGACGGCCCACACATGGCCTGACGCTTTCCTTGCTTTCCCAGGCGTCGAACAACGTTGGTACGTGATGGTTACGGGCTAATCTTCTTTTCTGATTCGCGCCGTTCCCCATGGGCGCAAGATTCCTCCCAGTAGGGTTCCGGCCCGAATCGTTCGACCAGAAAGTCGATCAGGACGCGAGTCTTGGCCGGCAGTGATCGCG
This sequence comes from Dokdonella sp., assembly GCF_049593775.1. Classification (GTDB taxonomy): domain Bacteria; phylum Pseudomonadota; class Gammaproteobacteria; order Xanthomonadales; family Rhodanobacteraceae; genus Dokdonella. The sequence continues at coordinate 1,870 of NZ_JBAWHJ010000195.1, forward strand.
TCTGTGCATAAACTGCATGGATGGCGACCGGCGGGATATACCAGTCGGCCAACACAGGAATCAGCTCGCCGCGCTTGATGTGATCGCCAATGATGAACGTGGGCAGCGCGCTGATCCCGTGACCCTCGAGAGTGGCAGCCGCGATGTAGTCGCCATTGTTGACCAGCAGGTTCCCGTGAATCCGTGTGGTGACGGTTTCCCCGTTGCGCTCCAGAACGAGTTCATCGCGACGCGTCGACAAGGTATAGATCAGCAGGTTGTGGCTCGACAGATCGGAAGGGTGGGTAGGTGTACCAGCGCGCTTGAGGTAGGCAGCGGAGGCGGTAAGGGTCAGGCAGGCGGGTGCAATGCGTCTTGCCACCAGCGAGGAGTCGGCAAGCTTGCCGATGCGTATGGCCATGTCGAATCCCTCGTCGACCAGATCGACGAGGCGGTCATTCAACTCCAGTTCCAGTTCGACAAGTGGAAAGCGCCGCTGGAACTCGGAGAATGCTGGTGCAAGATGGTGGACCGAGAACGAAATGGGTGCGCTTACGCGCATGCGTCCACGCGGTTCGACCTGCAGTTCCGCCGCTTCGGCTTCCGCCTCGGCCAGTTGGCCGAGAATGTCGCTTACGCGCTGGTAGTAGTTCTTGCCTGGATCGGTAAGGCTGATTCTGCGGGTAGTGCGATTCAGCAGGCGGACGCCGAGTTCCTCTTCGAGGTTCTGGATCAGCTTGCTGGCCAGTGCGCGCGATATGCCCATTTGCTCGGCACCTGCGGTGAAGCTGCCGGACTCCACGACACGGGCGAACAATTGCATGCCCTGGAACTTGTCCATCAGAGTATGTCCAGCACCGACTCGGGAGGTCGCCCGATCGCGGCCTTGCCGTTAGCGATGACGATGGGGCGTTCGATCAGGCGTGGATGCGCACAAAGTGCTGCGAGCAGGTCGGCGTGCCCGAGGCGTTCGTCGTGCAGGCCAAGGGTGCGATATTCCTCGTCGCCACGGCGCATAAACTCACGTGCGGTCAGTCCCAGCAGGCTCAGGATGCGTTCAAGTTCCTCCGGGCTCGGCGGGTCCTTGAGATAGTCGACAATCCTGGGTTGGATTCCGCGCTGGGTCAGCAGATCCAGCGTAGCGCGCGATTTTGAACAGCGCGGATTGTGCAAGATCACTACTTCACTCAAGGTTGCTGCTCCATGGGCATCAAAGCTCGACTTTGACGCGATCGCTTCGAGCTGGCAAGGCAGGCTGGCCAGGCATCGCGTGCGGGAGCGGATTTCGAGATAGCGGCGGACGATCTCAATAGGCCGGTGTGCCACCTCGCCCGGGAAGCCTGCCAAGTTCCCGCATGACGATGAATTGTTCGGCAGAATGGCGATCAGCAAAGCTAGCGATGGCGGAACCCGTTTCCGGGCCGCGCACTTCGTAGTGGTGCACCGCGCGGCCGTTTTCCATGATCCGGTCGAGCTGGTAGCCAAGAATGTTTGCTTCAGTGAGGCGCTGTGCGTGCATGGAGAATCAAGCCTGATTGCGATGACTGCAGAGCTTAAAGATTGCGTGTGTCGGCAGGGTTAACGGCTCGTTGCGTTCGGGTTATGGTTCGGTCTTCGGGACCTGGTTCGATTGCATTGTGTGTGACAGCACACAGTTCATTCGTGACCCTGTCGTCGGTAGCTGTGGCTAGCAATCCATCATTTGGTTGCCGAGCCCCTGCTAGAATGCCCCTCGATCGTCGCAGTGGCTATGCTGAAGAGCCTGTCGGCGTCGGGGCAGAACCAATCAATTTGCTCGATTCGGCTGGACAAACAAGGCTTCAAAAAGTCGAAACACATTGGGAGAGTTTAGATGAAGAGATTATTCGTCGTCGCCACACTGGCCCTTGCCGGGGTGGGATTTGCGGGAACGGCACTGGCACAGGGTGGAAAGCCTTCAGTAGGCGTAGCCGAGTTCAAGAACCAGACCGGAGCAGGTTGGTGGCGGGGAGGTGTGGGCTGGGAGCTTTCCGGCATGCTGTCCAATGAGTTGTCGAGCACGGGCAGTTTTCGCGTGGTTGAACGCGCAAAGCTGGAAAGCGTTCTTGAAGAACAGAACCTGGCCGCTTCAGGCCGTGTGCGCTCTGGCACCGGCGCAGACATCGGCAAACTGACCGGCGCACAGTACCTGGTCATGGGCACCGTCACCTCCTATGAGGAAAACACGGCCAGTACCGGTGGCGGCATCAGCTTCAAGGGCATCTCGCTGGGCGGGAAGAAGAGCGAAGCCTATATTGCCGTCGATGTCCGCGTGGTCAATGCAACGACTGGTGAAGTCGATTACTCTCGCACCGTTGAAGGTCGCACCTCCAGTGGCGGAATGAGTGTTGGCGTGTATCGTGGTGGTTTTGGCGGCGCACTTGCGAATGAGAAGAACACGCCGGCTGGCAAGGCCATTCGAGCGGTTCTGGTCGAAGTCACCGACTATCTCAGCTGCGTCATGGTTGAGCGCAACGGATGTGAATCCGACTATGCGGCCAAGGAAGCCAAGCGCCGTGACAGCAACAAGAAGGGGCTCAAGCTCGACTGACGAGTCTTGACCAGAGGGTGCTGTCGAAACGGCGCAGCGAAAGCTGCGCCGTTTCCAGTTTCAGGCAGTACAAAAAGCGTTTTGAACGGCGGGGGCACTCAGTCCTTCGAGCCCGGGCCACGTTGGTTGCCGCCACTCGGCTTGCGTCGACCGCCAGGGCGTCCACCAGGTGCCGCGTTGCCTCCGCGCGGTGCGGAGCTACCGCTACGGGGCGCCGAGTTGCCACCGCGTGGTGCGGCGTTTCCACGAGGGCCGCTGCCACGTCTGGAGTTTCCACCTGCCGCATCCCTGTTTGTGTTTCCGCGGTTGCCCCAGACACTCTGTTCGCGATTGCCGTCCGCTTGCGGGGCGCGATTTCCGCGTGCGTCGTCCTGGCTCGAATTTCCGCGTGGTGCCCGGTTCCCCGATGGCTCTTGTGCATCGCGGCGTCTGTTTCCCTGCGCAGGTGCCGCGCGCTGAGGATTACCCCGGAATGGACGGTTGCCATCGTTGATTTCGTGGCGTGGATCGCGATTGCCGTGGACTGCATTGCCGCTTGAATTCGGGTTTCCCTTGACCGGGCTGCGTCCACCGGCTCCGCGCTTGCGCGCGCCTGGCTGTGGCGAGTCCGGGAACCATGCTCGCAATACTGCCGGATTCAGGCCGGGATCGACATACTGCGAACCCTCGGCCTTGCCGGCTGGCGCACGCGGGCGGGATGGGCGCGGACCGCCGCCTCCGCGCGAACGCTTGCCCTTGTTGCCGGAAGGTGCGCGCCAGCCATCGTCGCGCATGCGGTCGAACTGGCCGAACTCACGAGCCTCTTCGGTGCGCGTGCTGGTCCACGCCTGCTGTGACTTCGGGTCCGGACGAAACTCGGTTGGCGAGTTGCGGCGCTGTCCGATGACCGGTGCAAGCGTCAGCGTGGCTTCCGGCTCGGCGGCACCACAGGCTTCCCGCAAGGCCTTGACCTGGTCTGCCTCGAGGTTGGCGCTCTTTTCGCGCTTGAGCAGCCGTGGCAACTCGACGTTGGCGTAGCGGACGCGCTTCAGGCGGCTGACCATCAGGCCGACCGCCTCCCACATGCGGCGAACTTCCCGGTTGCGGCCCTCACGAATGACGACGCGGAACCACGAATGGCTTCCGCCACGACTGATTACGGCGATCTCGTCGAAATGGGCAGGGCCATCCTCGAGATCGACACCGCTGCGCAAGCGTTCGATGACTTCGTCGGGAACCTCGCCATGCACGCGGCAAATGTATTCGCGCTCGAGCTCGGAGCTCGGGTGCATCAATGCGTTGGCCAGGCCGCCGTCCGTGGTCAGCAAGAGCAGGCCGGTCGTATTGATGTCCAGGCGCCCGACTGCGATCCAGCGTGCGCCCTTGAGGCGTGGAAGGTGCTCAAACACGGTCGGTCGGCCATCCGGGTCGTCGCGCGTGGTCATTACGCCTTCCGGCTTGTTGTAGACAATGACCTGGGCGTGTTCTGCAGTGTCGCTGATGACGACGAATTTCTTGCCGTCGATTTCGATTCGATCTCCGGCATGGACCCCCAGGCCCAGCGTTGCGACTTCGCCATTGACCTGCACTTCGCCGGCCTCGATGCGACCTTCAAGCATGCGGCGGGAACCAAGCCCGGCCGTTGCCAGCACCTTGTGCAGGCGTTCTTCGAGCGTGGAGGCTCCTTCTTCCGAAGTCGAGCGTTTTAGAGAAAGTACGTTGCGTACTGGGGATGTCATGTGTCTTGCTCCGAATTGCCGGAATCTTGATTTGATGCGGGCAGGGGCGGGGATCGGTTTGCCGATTCGTTGAGTTCTGCGGGATCTGGTTGTCCCTCAGCGTCTGTTTCTTCGCCGTCTTGCGGCTCTGCAGCGGAAACCTGCTGCGCGGAAATCGCGAGGATCTCCGGGTTGTTCTCGACGACGATCTCCGCGTTTTCGCTGCCGGGAGGGCCGAGTGAAAGCTGCGGGTCGAGGTCGTCGATGTCGCGGATTTCACCGAGTGACGGAAGCTCGTCGAGCGATCGAAGGTTGAAGTAGTCGAGAAATCCGCGAGTCGTGCCAAACAGGGCCGGTTTTCCCGGTGCATCCCGATGGCCCACCACACGAATCCATTCGCGCTCCTCGAGTGTTCTGATGATGTGGGTGGAAACTGCTACGCCGCGAATCTGTTCGATCTCGCCGCGCGTGATGGGCTGGCGATAGGCGACCAGCGCAAGTGTTTCGAGCAGGGCTCGCGAGTAGCGGCTGGGCCTTTCGGTCCAGAGCCTGGCTACCCAGACATGAACCTCGTTGCGGACCTGATAACGAAATCCGGAAGCGACTTCGACCAGTTCAATGCCACGTTCCTCGCAGTCAGCCTGCAGGGCCGCGATCGCGCGCGAGATTTCGTCATGGCTGGTAGCCTCGTTCTCTCCAAACAGCGCAAGCAGTTGGGCAGGACTGAGCGGGTTGCCGGCAGCCAGCAGGGCAGCCTCAATGATGCGTTTTAGCAGTTCGAATTCAATCATGTGCAGTCAGATTCAGTCGGCCGTGGCCAACGATTTGAGGTAGATGGGCGCTAGCGCCTCACCCTGTGAAATTTCCAGTAGCTGTTCCTTTGCCAGTTCGAGAATGGCCAGGAATGTGACGATGATTCCGTGGCGACCTTCAGACAGATCAAACAGCGACTGGAATGGGTGGAATTCGCCATTGCCGAGTGCGCGCAGCACATCGCTCATGCGGTTGCGCACCGAAAGAGCCTCGCGCTGGATCGCATGATGGCTGAACAACTCCGCCCGATTGAGCACGTCCTTCAATGCCAGCAGCAGTTCGCGCAGATCGACCGGCGGAGGCAGGCGGACGATGTTCTTGTCCGGGACATAGGCAGACGTGCCAGCAGTATCGCGCTCCATGCGTGGCAGTTCGTCGATATCAGCCGCTGCCTTCTTGAAGCGCTCGTATTCCTGCAGGCGACGAATCAGCTCGGCTCGGGGATCCTCCTCGAACCCTTCCGCTTCCGGTGGTCTCGGCAGCAGGAGCCTGGATTTTATCTCGGCGAGGATGGCAGCCATGACCAGATATTCGGCCGCCAACTCGAGCCGCATTTCTTGCATCAGATCGATGTAGTCGACGTATTGGCGTGTTATTTCCGCAACCGGAATATCGAGAATATCCAGGTTTTGCCTGCGGATCAGGTAAAGCAGCAAGTCGAGCGGCCCTTCGAACGCGTCAAGAATGACTTCAAGCGCATCCGGAGGGATATACAGATCCTGCGGCATCTGCAGTACCGGTTCGCCACGCACCAGCGCCAACGGCATTTCCTGCTGCTGGGGAACCGGCGGGAATACCGTCGTGGGTTCTTCTTGCTGGAGTTCGATTTCGGTAGTCGGGGTATTCATATCCGATCCGGTTGCCCGGCGCCTCACGGCGTGGGTCATGCTCAGATCTCGCGTGAAAAAGTCAGTCGGCCGCATTCATTGGCCTGACCACTGCGTGGCCGGCGACTGGACGCCGGACCCATGCCATCCACGGGCAGCACAGGTCGGAAACTCCGAACCGGGCCACTGTGGATCAACTAAAAAGCGCCCGCCGATCTGCCCGGCGGCACTGACATCCAACAACTGACAACGCCCGGTGCGAGCCGGAAAGAGGAACCGTCGTCTGGTTGCGTGCAGGCCAATCGCCTGAAAACCCGCCGGCGATCCCGCTCGGACCCAGGCGACATGCAACAACGTGGAAACCGGTTGTGTGGACGCCTCAAGCCCTCGTGCGCCGCAACAGCAGCGGGTGCAATGCCCCGCATTTCACTGGTTCGGACGCAAGACTAAGGCTTGTCGATGCGGAAGTCCAGCATGCTGGCCGGGTGTGCGGGGCATGCGGTTTTGCTGCGTGGCGGCTCTGCCGTCCCTGTTGGTCCTGAGTCGAGCACGGGCTGGCAGCAGCCTGGACCGGCCTGACGGAGGCGAATACCCGGCTTTCCTTGGGTGCAGGTATCTGCTGGATCGCAGCGCCATGAAGGTGGCAGAGGACAGCAAGCGAGGCGATTCTGGGCGACGGAGCTGGATTTACACGGCAATGGAGCAAATTTCGCCAAGCTGCGAGGCACCGTCATCGGCACCGATCAGCTAACATACGCGCCCCTCTTCGGTAGCCTTTTTCATGTGGTACGTCATTGTGGGTCAGGACAATCCGGGAACCCTTGAGCAACGCAAGGCCAATCGGCCAGAGCATCTGCAGCGGCTGGAGTCCTTGCGTGACCAGGGCCGACTGCTGGTGGCAGGCCCGTTCCCGGCAATCGATGCCGAAGACCCGGGAGTAGCCGGATTCACCGGTAGCCTGATCATTGCCGATTTCGCTGATCTGGATGCCGCAAAAGCCTGGGCGGCCGAGGACCCCTATCTGCGAGCGGGCGTCTACGCATCGGTTGATGTACGCCCGTTTCGCAAGGTGTTGCCATGATCGATCGTGTGGCGGCCATCCGCTCGTGTCTCGAGCAGACATTCGCTCCGGTCGAATTGACCGTGACAGACGATAGCCATCGCCACGTCGGTCATGCAGGAGCACGTGATGGTCGTGGGCACTTCAGCGTTCGTCTGACCAGCTCCGCGTTCGAGGGCAAGGCACCGCTTGCGCGGCACAGGGCGGTTTATTCGGCCCTCGGCGACCTGATGCAAACTGATATCCATGCGTTGTCCATTGACGCAAGAACTCCCGAGGAAACCCGATGAAAGCCATTTCCATGCCGAAACTGCCGCTACTTCTGATTGCGATGTCGTTGACACTATCGGGCTGCGGCGGGGACAAGGGGAGCCCGGCGCTCCCGACCGGCCTGCCCGTCGTTGAAACAGTCAATGGCCAGCCGGTTGAGCAAGTCCTGCTGGATGTTCTCGCGCGTGAGCGCAAGCTTGACTTGAACGTCCCTGACCAGCGTGCTGCAGCACTCACCGAGTTACGCGACTACATATTGCTCGGCCAGGCCGCGACGGCCGAAAACTATTTTGATGATCCGATGTTCGCCGCCGAGGTCGAGATCAACCGGCTACAGGGAATGGCCAACGCCACCCTGGGGAAATTCCGCAACAGTGCCCAGGTCGACGACAGCGTGCTCAGGACCGAATACCAGAACCAGCTCGAAAAAGTCGGATCCTCGGAATACGATTTCAGCCAGTTGCTGTTCGACAACGAGGATGACGCACTGAAGGCCGCCGGCGAATCGATGAACCAGCCGTTCAATGAAG
>NZ_JBAWHJ010000196.1:0-1669 GCF_049593775.1 Dokdonella sp.
ATGCAACACGAAACCCAATCCCACGGCATCAACATGTCTGCCCTGGGTCGCGACAAGCAGAGCCTGAGCCTGGCCCAGGAAACCGTGGCCATCGAAGTCCCTGGCCTGAGCCTGTACTACGGCGACAAGCAGGCGCTGTTCGATGTCAGCATGAACATCCCCAAGCAACGCGTGACCGCCTTCATCGGCCCGTCGGGCTGCGGCAAGTCCACGTTGCTGCGCACCTTCAACCGCATGAATGACCTGGTGGACGGTTGCCGTGTGGAAGGCGCGATCAACCTCTACGGCACCAATATCTACCGCAAGGGCGAAGACGTGGCCGAACTGCGTCGCCGCGTGGGCATGGTGTTCCAGAAGCCCAACCCGTTCCCCAAGACCATCTACGAAAACGTGGTCTACGGCCTGCGTATCCAGGGCATCAACAAGAAACGCATCCTCGACGAAGCCGTTGAGTGGGCGCTCAAGGGCGCGGCATTGTGGGACGAGGTCAAGGACCGCCTGCACGAATCGGCACTCGGCTTGTCCGGCGGCCAGCAGCAGCGTCTGGTGATCGCCCGTACCATCGCCGTAGAACCGGAAGTGTTGCTGCTCGACGAACCGTGCTCGGCACTCGACCCGATCTCCACCTTGAAAGTCGAAGAGCTGATCTACGAGCTCAAGTCCAAGTTCACCATCGTCATTGTGACCCACAACATGCAACAGGCGGCGCGGGTTTCCGACTACACCGCGTTCATGTACATGGGCAAACTGGTGGAGTTCGGCGACACCGACACCCTGTTCACCAATCCGGCGAAGAAGCAGACCGAAGACTACATCACCGGTCGCTACGGCTAGGAAGCTGTGGTTCTGATTGTACTGACGCTGCGGTTCTCCGCACCTTACCGGACGCTCCAAGGACGCCAACATGATTAGCAAAGAAGGCCTTACCCACCACATCTCCGCGCAGTTCAATGCCGAGCTTGAGGAAGTGCGCAGCCACCTCCTGGCGATGGGCGGGCTGGTGGAGAAGCAAGTCAACGATGCGGTCACCGCGCTGATCGAGGCCGACTCGGGCCTGGCCCAGCAGGTGCGCGAGATTGATGAGCAGATCAATCAGATGGAACGCAATATCGACGAAGAGTGCCTGCGTATTCTTGCCCGTCGCCAGCCGGCGGCCTCGGACCTGCGTTTGATCATCAGCATTTCCAAGTCGGTGATCGACCTGGAGCGCATTGGCGATGAAGCCACCAAGATTGCCCGCCGCGCCATCCAGCTGTGCGAAGAGGGTGAAGCCCCTCGTGGCTACGTGGAAGTGCGCCATATCGGCGATCAGGTACGCAACATGGTGCGCGATGCCCTCGACGCTTTCGCCCGCTTTGACGCCGAACTGGCGTTATCGGTGGCGCAGTATGACAAGATCATCGACCGCGAATACAAGACTGCGCTACGCGAGTTGGCCACCTACATGATGGAAGACCCGCGCTCGATCTCGCGGGTCTTGAACATTATCTGGGTACTGCGTTCCCTGGAGCGTATCGGCGACCATGCGCGCAATATCTCGGAGTTGGTGATTTATCTGGTGCGCGGCACCGACGTGCGGCACATGGGCCTCAAGCGCATGAAGGCCGAAGTTGAAGGCACTGCTGATCTAATCCCTAATGTTTCGGGCGAATCTGACGATAAGTAAGGT
>NZ_JBAWHJ010000197.1:0-7152 GCF_049593775.1 Dokdonella sp.
ACGACGGGTTCGTTGAGTGCAGTGCCATGCAGCGACAGCCTTGAATCCAGCTTCGCGCCGATCCTCGAACTCAGTCAGTTGTCGGCAGAGCGCCAGCTCCTGCGCGGTGGCGTGGTCAACTATGCAGTGACACTGACGAACTCCGGAGGTGTTGCGACTGACGCACGGATCGGCGTGGCATTGCCCGAGGGCATCAGCCACATCGACTGGACCTGCAGCGGCTTCGCCGGGGCCGTATGTGCACGTATTTCCGGTGCCGGAGGAATCGACGAGGCGATAACCGCACTGCCTCCAAACGGCCACGTGAACTACTCGATCAGGGCTGCTCTTGCCCAGGATGCTCCGGCGTCGATAACGAATCTGGCAACAGTCACTCCGGCGACGGGCGCACAGTGCGCACGCGGTGAATGCAGTACGTCACTGTCCTTGCCGGTTGCCGAAGTTCCGACGGCCCACTTGCAGCTTTCCGTGCAATCTCCCACACCTGTCGTGGAGTCGGGTGGTGCAGCCATCTGGATGATTGATGTGCGCAATCTTGGCCGCGAGATTGCCGGAGAATTCGACGTCCGCACAACGCTGGAAGATTCCGGATTCGAGCCCAGGAGCTGGACGTGCGAGGGCATTGAATGTCCCGCGCCATCAGGAAACGGTGCACTCGCGCAAACCGTCAGGTCACTGGCCGTTTACGAGGGGGATGGTAGTGAGCGTGAAGCGAGCAGTGGGAGAATCGTGTTCACCATGTTCGGCATGGTAAACCGCCAACCCGACGAAACGGCGAGGTTTTCAGCTTCCGTTACCCCTGCCACCGGCGATACCTGTGGACCTGTGGATTGCCAGGGCAGCGTTGTCATGCCGGTTGAGGTGCTGGGATCTCCCGAAATTACGATCGAATTGATGTCGAACAACTTCGATGTTTTCCCGGACAGCCAGGTGCTCTACGAATTCACACTCGCCAATTTCGGCGGTGCGAATGCCGCCAATGTGACGGCGTTCAGCGTCGAGCCTCCGGAATTCACGTCGATCTCCTGGACCTGCAGCAGTTTTGGAGCCGCTACATGCCCTGCCTCCGGCACGGGCACGATCAACGAGGTCTTTGCCAGTATTCCAGGCAAGTCGGGAGTCACATTCGTAATCACGGCGAATACCGCCAGCACGTTGCCGCCGTCGATCGATTATCAGGTTGGCGCCACCGTGGATGTCGGAACTGCCTGTTTGCCGGCCAGTTGCACAAACACCCTTTCGTTGCCTGCCACGGACCAGCTGACGATCACGCTGGATTCAAGCGCTACGCAGGTAGTCCCTGACCAGGCGATCGACTACGTCTTTCGTCTCGAGAACACGGGTGGCGGGGACATCTTCGGAATCGACGCAATCAGCATGGAACCTTCGGATTTCGCATCCTCGTCCTGGACCTGCGTCGCCACGGGTGGAGCCAATTGCATGCCGAGCGGCGTTGGACCGATTTTCGAACCAATAAGCTCGATGCCCCAGGGTTCATCCGTGACCTTCACGATCACTGCACTCGCCGCAAGCGAGTTGGCACCGACAGTCGATTTCGAAGTCCGGGCCGTATTTGGCGGGCAGGGCGGGGCACCAACAGGATCGCTTCCCTGCAATCCGGTAGGCTGCTCGGTTCTGCTTTCGCTGCCCAGCGGTCTCGGTATTCCTCCGACGGTCGAGTTGAGCAAAACGGCAAACCAGACAAGTCTCGAGCCGGGTGGATCCGTTCGATACAATGTCGTCGTTGCCAATACGGGAACGATCGATGCAGTCAATCTGCAGTTGAGCGATGTGATCCCGGCGGGCTTGACGTCGTTTGCCTGGACCTGTTCGGCAACGGGCGACACCTCATGTTCGAATCCGTCCGGTACAGGCGATATTGATGAATTCATCAGTTATATCCCGGCCGGATCGGCGATTACCTACGTGGTCGATGCAGTGGTTTCGACCAGTGCGACGGGTACGGTAAGAAATCTTGCCTCGCTGATTCCGATAGATCCGACGACCTGCAATCCGGTGAGTTGTTCGGTGGCGTCGACGCTGTCTGTCGGTCAACCAGCCGCACTTGATGTCAGCAAGACAGCCGTTCCTGCTTCGGGCACCCCGATTGGTGCAAACCAGTCGATTACCTGGACGTTGAACGCATACAATTCCGGTGGCGCGACACGTAATCCAGTGACGTTGACCGACCGCATTCCGACCAACGTCAACAGCGCGAGCGTGGTGGCGGGAAGCGGTGTGACATGCAATACGCTGAGTCCGCAACCAGGTGCGAACCTGGTCTGCACGGTTGCAGCCGGCTTCACTGGCCAGCGCTCGGTCGATATCACGGCAATCGTGGCGGCTGGCGCGACGGGCAGCGTTACCAATACGGTTGACGCCAGCGGCCAGGATGGTCCGGCCTGCAGCGCCTGCACCGTCAGCAACCCGATCGTGGCCGACGTTGACGCCGGCATTGCAAATGCGCGTGCTTACAACGCGGGCGGCCTGGCCGGTGCCCTGATCGACATCGTCAACATGTCAGCCACCTCAACCCAGCCAGCTTCGGTAGTAGTGACCCCAGCTTCTTCGGTTCGATTCCTTGCTCCCAACGCGAGCGGATGCACGGCCACGCCAGGGGATGGCGGCAATGTCACTGTCAGTTGTCCGAGTCCGCCGAGCACGCAAGGCATCAATTGTTCGGCGAACAGCTGCACGATCGCAAGCTTGCCGCAGAATGGCGCAATCACGTTGTTCGTCGCATTGAATGGCGGCACGTCGGCCACTGTTCTGCTCAATGTGCCCGGTGATTCGGATCCCGCCAACAACACGCTTGTCCTTCCGCTCGGGGGTACGCCATGAGCCGCATTCATGATCGTCGCGTCATTTCGCCCGGAAGGGCGCGACTGGGGGGGATACTGCTGGCGCTTGTCGTTGCTTTGCCGGCGCAGGCCTTGGCGTATCAGGAGCTCGTCGTAGTCAGAAAGTCTGGTCAGTCCTCAAGCTATGTCACCCAGGCGAAAAACATTGCGGCAGCCGGTGCTGCGTGCAGCGACCAAAGCGTGGCTTTCGCCTTTACCGTGGAGCCGCGCGACGGTCCGACGCTGGAACTGCAGCGTGGCGAGGTCAGCTCGGCCGACATCGTCGTCGACGTCACACTGACCTGCTCAACTCTGGAAGGATCGGCAATCGTGCCGTTCGACGCGCAAGGTGGTACGGCGGTCAGCGGCGTCGATTACCTGTCCACCCCAGGCATTGCGCTACTCAACCTGAGCAATGCCGCCGGAGGTTCATCTGCGCCAGTTCCCGCGACGGTCCGGGTCGAACTGATCGGCAGCGGAACCACGGATTCGCAAACCTTGAATATCGTCCGCACCGAAGGTTCGTTCCAGGGTGTCTTTCCGGGCGGCGCGCCTATCGTGGGTTCCATTCCAGGCAGCTCCGCGGCGATTGTGAACATCACCATCTCGGGTCAGGTCACCATCGAGGATGGCGAGAACGTCTTGCCCAGATCCGACACCGCCGCCGACCAGGTGGCCGGGCCGACAACGGCGTTCTGCAGTGCGTCGGGTGGTGGCGCTGGTAGTAGCGGTTGCGCGGCAACCCAGACCGCCGCGGATATCGTCGCCAATCCAAACCTGCCCATCGAAGTCCGCACTGCGGCAGGAGTCGTGCTTCAGAACAACTTGCTGGCGATTGCGCCTGACGAAACAACTTCTATCGCTTTCGTCGCGCCTCTGATGGCCAGCGGTCAATCGAACAACCTGACCGAGCGCCTGGCCCAGTTGCGCGGATCGGACCAGGGCGGCACGATCAACGCAAGTGGTCTGACCTTCATGAACAACGGTTTGCCCATATCCGTGGGTAGCCTGAATTCACTTTTGAACGTTGACGACGGGGAGTCGGCCCGAAACGAAGAGCGACGCACGCTGCTCGGCGGTACCCGACTTGGGCTTTGGCTCAACGGCACGCTGGGATCCAGCGAGACCGACCGGCGTTCCGGAAACTCGGCATTCGATACCGACACCTGGAACATGACCGGCGGTGTCGACTACCGGTTCACCGACCAGTTCTTTGGCGGGGTCGCACTGGGCTATACCAGTCTCGATGGTGACTATGCGTTCGACCAGGGCAGCCTGGACGCCGATGCCACGACGTTCTATCTCTATTCGGGTTACTCGCTGCCGAACGGGCTCAGTTTCGACGGGTCTTTCAGCTACATGCGCACCGACTACCAGCAAAAACGCGTGATCGAACTCTATGAGCTCAATGCCGCGGGGAACGGGTTCCAGTCGCTGGGCAGGGACATTGCCAATGGCGATCAGACCGTGGACCAGTACGGCGTCAATTTCGGCGTGACCTATACGATCATGCGCGGAACCTGGACATTCGCACCCCAGGCTCAGATTTCTTACTTGCGTACAGAATATGACGCATTCCAGGAAACGGGGCCCTCGGAGTTCAATCTCAGCTACCTGAGCCGCAGCAACAGCGGCCAGGTTTTCTCGATCGGCGGCTATTTCGACAAGACGTTTGCGACCTCGGTAGGTGCGTTCCGTCCGTATCTGCGCGCTTTCTATTTCGCCGACAACAGCGGATCCGCAAAAGATTTGCAAAGTGTATTCGTCACGCCGGGTACAGACGGAAACCAGGTGCCGTTGTCGCTGTCCATGGTCGAGCCGGACAGTCGCTACGGTACAGCCGAAGTCGGACTGGGCTTCAGTCGGCCGATCGGTACGAGGACAGTCGATTTCAATTTCGGCTACATGCAGACCTTCAGCTTCCAGGACCTCAATCGCTGGCAGGTCAGGTTTGACGTCAGGATTCCGCTTTGAGACTGCAGGGTTGATGACGCATGAGCAATGACAAGCCAATCAAGCCCGGCAGCCACGATTTGCCGAAAGCGGCTTCGCCTGCTGACCCAGCGGGAAGTTCGGGCGACCAGCCCACCCGGATCATGCCGGGAAGAGGGCAGGGCTCCGGCGCAGAGGCTCCGGGTACTGCGGAGGCGCCTACGCGCATCCTGAGTCGGGACGAGCCAGAAACGCTTCTGGTGAATCGTGAAAGCGCAGACGATGAAGCCGCCGCGGCGACGAAAGTCCTGGCGTCCGGCGCGGCGAAAGATGCGAAATCGGCTGCAGGAGCTGTTCCCGAGACGAACGTGTCGATGCCGCAGATGGTGCCACCGGCCGTTCCGGCAGCCACCTCGGTTTCCGTTCCGCAGGCACCAGTCATCCAGGTTGGCGGGCCGCGGACAGGAGACTCTGCAACACCTTCATCGGCACGCACGGCGGGCAGCGCGGCAGATCGAGACGAGTTGCCCAAGGCCGGCGACTACATCAAGGACCGGTTCGAGCTGACCGAAGAATTGGGTCGTGGTGGCATGGGCGCCGTGTTCCGTGCTCGCGATGTGCGCAAGATGGAGGCGCTCGATCCGGATCCGTTCGTAGCCATCAAGTTCATCTCCGGCAGTCTCATCGGCTTCGAGAGGGCTTTTGTCGCGCTGCAGAGGGAGGCCAAGAACGCCCAGTCGCTCAATCACCCGAATATCGTCAAGGTGTTTGACTTCGATCGCGACCAGAACCTTGTCTATCTGACGATGGAGGTGGTGGAGGGTGTCGCCCTGCATGCGCGCATGCGCTCGGCGGCGACCAATCCGATGAGTGCCGAAGAGCGCACTCACCTTGTCCACGGCATGTTGGCGGGCATGGCGTACGCACATTCGCGCGATTTGTCGCATGCGGATTTGAAGCCGTCGAACATGATGATCGACAGCGAAGGGACCCTGAAGATCCTCGATTTCGGCATCGCCCGCCGTCGAGAGTACGACAAGGTTTTTGATGCCGACGACCTGTTTGCGCTGACCATCGACTATGCAAGTCCCGAGATGCTCAATCGCCAGCGCCCGACGCCGGCCGATGATGTCTATGCATTGGGATGCATCATTTATTCGATGTACACGGGTGGCCACCCGTTCAACCATGTGCGGGCCGATCTCGCGAAAAGCGAGAAAATGCGTCCTGAGCGTCCGCCTAACATGGGGCGCGTCCAGTGGCAGGCCTTGCGCAAGTCTCTGGCGTTCACGCGCGAGGAGCGATTTGCGGACGCCGCCGAGTTTCAGCGCGCGTTCGAGGCGCCGGACTGGCGAAAGATCGGCAGCATCGCAGCTGGCGTTTTCGTTGTGCTCATTGTTGCTGGCTGGTTCCTGGCCGATCCCGTGCAGAGCTGGATGACCGCATCGAGGCTTGATGCCGGGCAGGCTGCTTCGCTACAGCAAAGTCTGACCGACGGGTCCGAATATCTCGATGGAGGTTATGCCGAAGATGCGGTGTATGCCTATGCCGAGGCGCTTGCGCTCAACCCGTACAGTTCGGCTGCCCGCGGCGGTGCGCGTGAGGCATTGGGCAAGTTGCGTGAGCAGTTTACGCCGGATCAATATCGCAAATACCTGGAATCGCAGCTGCGCGAGGAGCGAAATCCGGCCTGGCTGAAGGATCTGGCAGAAGCCAAATTGAAGGCGATTCCGCAGTCTTGACCAGTTTTTTCCTGAAGCCGAGTGCATATTCACGTTGACGCGAACCAGTGACGACATTACCATTCCGCGCCTCTCCGGTAGTGGTTACCGAATCGGGCCTGCCCGTGGAGTCGAAGTCGGCGGGGTATAGCGCAGTCTGGTAGCGCGCCTGCTTTGGGAGCAGGATGTCGGGGGTTCGAATCCCTCTACCCCGACCATTCCGATTTCCCGCGGCGCGGTATGCTTGCCACGTGGACTGGTCTGTCGCAGGTTTCTGGCAGTTCGCTGCATGTCGATTGAAGATGCGCCCGTAGCTCAACCGGATAGAGCATCGGCCTTCTAAGCCGGCGGTTGCAGGTTCGATTCCTGTCGGGCGCGCCAATCCGGTTAAAGAAGTCAGGTATGGTTCGGTCAGTTTGTTTGATGCGGTAATCAGCGGTAGTGAGAAAGATTTTCTGGCATCCCGTTTGGCGGGATGTTGTTGGAAGCACGGTTTCAATGGTGGGCGTAGCTCAGTTGGTTAGAGTCCCGGATTGTGATTCCGGATGTCGGGGGTTCGAGTCCCCTCGCTCACCCCAATTTCGGCGATCTGACGTTCTCCATCTGATCGCAGTTTGATAAACTTGTTTGTCTGTTCGGGTCGTTAGCTCAGTTGGTAG
>NZ_JBAWHJ010000198.1:0-21379 GCF_049593775.1 Dokdonella sp.
CCTCGTGGACAACGAGCTGTGGAGGCTGCCATCTGCCCATCCAGGCGAACTGGAAAACAGAGCGGCACAAATACGAAGGCGGCTACACGCGCAACTTCGCAACCTACAATCCGCAGGTTGCCCGTGACCAGATGTTCTTCCTCGGCAAGCATGGCGGCATCAAGGACGGCAAGATCGCGCCGGTGCGGTCCTCGTCCGCCCTCGTGCTGTCGTCGACCAACATCAACCGCGAGAAAATCTACATCCAGCAGCCGCCGGTCTCGTCATCGGGCTACAGCTCGCAGGCCTTTGCGCCGCACTACCCGCATACCGAGCGCAAGACCGAAACCAAGGATTGCGAGGATTGCCATCTGTCGAAGAACAACGACAACAACGCAATCATGGCCCAGTTGCTTCTGTACGGAACCAAGTTCATCGACTTCGTCGGCTACAACGCCTGGGTCGGTGGCGATGGCCAGATCTCCGCCGTACAGGTCACCGAGTGGGACGAGCCGCAAGCCGTAATCGGCAGCTATCTGCAACGCTTCGCCTATCCGGACTGGTATGCAGAGCATCAGGCGCGTGGCCAGGAATTGCCCAAGGCGCAGAAGCATTCCGCCGGACAGGCAAACTGCCTGCAGCTTCGCGGCGAGTACCTGTATGTGGCCGAAGGCAGCAATGGCACCCGGATTTACGATGTTGCCAGCGTTGCCAACAAGGGTTTCTCGCAGAAGATCATCACGGCGCCCTTCTCGCCCCTGGGCCAGGACACGGCCATCAAGTCGAAGAATGCAACCTGCATAACCCTTTCGACCACGCAGCCGATCGCTCCGGAACGCAATACCGGCGAACTGATGCGCGAGAAGAACAAGGAACAACCGATGCACCCGGTGTACAAGTACGCCTACATCACGGATTCCTACGAGGGCCTGATCGCAACTGACATCGGCACACTGACTGACGGTGAAGCGCGCAACAACTACGTTACCCGCGCCATGACCTGGAACGAAAATGGCATCCTCAATGGGGCGAGGCACATCGCTACTGCAGGAACGGTTTCATACATTGCCGCCGATGCCGGCATCGTGATTCTCGACCTCGATGATCCGCTGCAACCGCGTGTGATCAAGACGATCCCGATCGCTGACGTGCGGGCCAGCCAGGTGCAGTTTCGCTACCTGTTCGTGACGGCAGCCGACGGATTGCATGTTGTCGACGTAACGCGTCCTGAAGATGCGCGCGAAGTGCCGGGTGCCATGCTTCCATTGCGCGATGCACAGAAGCTGCACGTTGCCCGCACCTTTGCATACATTGCCAATGGCGCGGACGGCCTGGCCATCGTCGACGTGACCAACCCGGAAAAGCCTAGCCTCTACGAGATGTTCAATGCGGAGGGCAAGCTCGACGACGCGCGTGATGTCATCGTTGGCACGACCAACGCCTCACTGTTCGCCTACGTCGCGGACGGTCGCAACGGGCTCAAGGTCATCCAGCTGACATCTCCGGAATCGCAGCCGAAGTTCTACGGCTTCGCGCCCGACCCGAAGCCGCAGATGATTGCCTGGTATCCGACCAGCAAGGCTGCGCTTTCGCTATCAAGGGGCCTGGAACGTGACCGGGCAGTCGATGAGACCGGGCATCAGATTGCGGTGTTTGGTCGTATCGGTGCGCGCCCGTTCACTCTCGAAGAAAGTCGACAACTCTTTCTCCGTGCAGATGGCACGCCTTGGTACGTCAGCAATGACGTTGATGACTGGAGCACGGGCACCGAAAAATCGGCTCCACGAAGCAATGCCGTTGGCGACAGGAAGAAAGGCGGTGCAAGCCCGACGTCCGGCATGCGCAAGCATTGAGAACGGCCGCAATGAGCGCTGAAGACAACAAGGCCATGCTGCAGCGTTTCTACGCTGCATTTGCCGCGCGCGATGGTCAGGCCATGAGTGATTGCTACCATGCCAAGGCGACATTCAACGACCCAGTATTCACGCTGAGTGGCCCCGAAGTAGGGGCCATGTGGCGCATGCTCTGCTCCCGAGGAAAGGACTTGCGCATTGAGTCCTCGAATCTTCAGGCCACTGCAACCCATGGATCAGCCAACTGGCAGGCCTGGTACGCGTTCTCGTCAACCGGCCGGTCAGTTCACAATATCGTGGCCTCGGAATTCCTCTTTGAAGACGGGAAAATCCTGGCGCAGACAGATCGATTCGGCTTCTGGCGCTGGTCACGCCAGGCGCTGGGAACGATTGGCACATTGCTTGGATGGTCGCAATTGCTCCGCGGCAAGGTCAGCACGACAGCACGCAAGGCGCTGGATCAGTACATCGCATCGGAAGCCAACCCGCGCTGATACCAGCCAAGGCACGCTCTGTTCACGTTGAGCCGATTAGACTCAACCCATGTCCGCCCTTCCCACTCCATCCCTCGCGGCTAGAAACCACGACCCTACGCGGCAGCTCGCTGCGCAAGCACTTAGCCGAGCCGCGGGTGCGCCGCTGATTGCCGGAAACGAAGTTGAGCTGCTGGTTGACGGAGAGCAGAACTTCGAAGCTTGGCGGAATGCCATATGTTCGGCCCAATCGAGCATTCTTTTCGAGAACTACATTTTCCGCGACGACGAGCTAGCTCGTGGGCTGCGCGACGCCATGATCGTCCAGGCCAGAAAGGGTGTGCAGGTCATGGTGATTCGTGACTGGCTGGGTTGTCTTGGACAGTCCAGTTTTCGCTTCTGGCAGCCTTTGATCGATGCCGGCGGCCTGGTGCGCACCTACAACCCGCCGCGCCTCGGCAGCCCGCTGGGCTGGCTCTCTCGCGACCACCGGAAACTCGTGGTGGTGGATTCTTCCGCGGGCTTTCTGGGTGGCGTCTGCGTCAGCTCCAGGTGGCTGGGTGACTCGCAACGCAAGATAGAGCCCTGGCGGGATACCGGCGTGTCCGTGCGTGGCCCGGCCGTGCAGGAACTGGTCACTTCATTCGCCGACACCTGGGCGCGCCTGGGCCCCCCACTCCCGGAATCGATCGCCAACGCTGGAATCGGCGCACCCAGTGCGGGCGATATCGACCTGCGTGTCATTGCCACCATCCCGAACGCGGCAGGCCTTTATCGGCTCGACCTGATGGTCGCAGCCATGGCCGAGACTCGACTCTGGCTGACCGACGCCTACTTCGTTGGCGTTGCCCCGTACGTCCAGGCGCTGACAGCGGCTGCACGCGATGCCGTTGATGTGCGATTGCTGGTTCCCGGTACCAGCGACATTCCGGCGATCGGCAATCTTTCCCGTTCGGGCTACCGGCCGCTGCTGGAAGCAGGCGTGCGGGTATTCGAATGGAACGGGTCAATGCTCCACGCGAAAACCGCGGTGGCTGACGGCCGCTGGGCACGAGTCGGATCCAGCAACCTCAATCTTGCCAGCTGGATGGGAAATTGCGAGCTCGACATCGCGGTGGAGGATCGTGCCTTCGCCGATCGCATGGAGCAACAGTTCGAAATGGATCTGGAGAACGCGACAGAAATCGTGCTCGGAGGCAAGCGTGTACGTCGTCAGTCACAGCGTCCGGCACAACGAGCATCGGTACGCCGCAAAGGCAGCACTGGTCGTGCCGCCGCAGGTGCCTTGCGCCTGGCCAACACAATGGGTGCTGCCATCACGAATCGGCGCGTGCTGGGACCTGCCGAATCCTACTCCCTGGGTGCAGCTTCGCTGTTCCTGGCCATCACCGGCCTCACTGCGATTATCTGGCCAAGATCCCTGGCCTGGCCAATGGGCGCACTCGCGATCTGGTTTTCCATTGTCCTGTTTGGCCGCTATCTGGTGGCCCGGCGAAAATCCCGGATACACAGGGATTCTCCCGGTCTGTCGGAATGAATCACCGTTTCGAAACGTAGGATCAAGAAATTTCAGGATTTCGCTTGCCCTGCAAGCTGCACCAGATCCCGAGATGCAGTACTTATCGTGCCACTCCCGCTCGTCGCTCCGCATGATTTTCAAGATGGAACAGAGGGGCCACGCGATCACGGCCTTCGCGTCTCGCGCAATGGAGCGCCGAATCCGTGTAGGCAAGCAGCCCCGCAGGTTCATACGACTGGTTCGAGTCCGCAATGGTGATATCAGTTGAAATGCCCTGTTCCCAGCGTTCGGCAACTGCCTCAGGAGAATTGCCGTACAGCCTGCCGTCGGAGGGACTGTATCCGGAATTCCCAGGCTGACAAGGACGTTCGGGCGCCTTGTACATGTCGTACTTGCCGCTGCACTCTCGATCTCGCAGCTCAAGCGCAACCGGAAGGCAGCGTCCCGGCAGACGCGACTTGTTGGCAGCTGACTCTTGAGCGGCTACGCTGAAGTGCGCGTCACATTGGAATGCGCAAGCGAACGACACCCATTGCATCTTCCACCCCTCGCAAGATTTCGGACTCGCGCATTGACCCTGGAACATGACAGTGGTGTTCCATCTTCTGTAGCCGGGAATTCTCACGATTCAAGAGCTCTTCCCAGTCCATGCGCTTGAACTTGAGGACACGAATCGGCACTTCCCCCACCAAGGATTCAGCAGGGATGAGCAAACTACATGGCCGCAAGGCCGATTCCCAAAACTTGCGCCAGGGCACGTCGGATGAGTCCGGGACGGAGAATCATCCTGGTTTTTCCCGCAGGTGGATTTTCGCTGTCTATGGCCTTGCCATTCTGCTCGCGCTCTTGCTTTTCTATTTCCATGCAGTCGTGATTTTCGATGTCATCGGCGAAATGCTACGCAAAAAGGCATTGCTGATAGAGCATGTCGGTCTTCAGCACGCCGGAAGACTGATCCTGCTTGGATGCTTCTTCGCGCTGATGATGGCGCATGTGGCCGAGGCCTTTGCATGGGGCCTTTATCTGCACGCGACCCGGCTGATGCCAAGCATCAGGGATGGCACCTACTTTACTGCCGTATCCATAACAACCCTGGGCTATGGCGACATCCTGCTCAAGCATCCCTGGCGACATCTGGGAACGCTTATCGCAATTACCGGCGTACTGATGTTTGGCTGCTCCACGGCTTTCCTGTTCGTGGTCGTGCAGGAGGTCTGGGAGCACTTCTCGGTCGACGGAAAGCTTTGACATCCCGGATCTCCCGCTCATCGCAGCTCGCCTTTTCCTGTCTCCCCGAACAGGCTTGCTGAATCACCAGGCATCGCCAGGTTCGCACGGGACTGGCAGTAAAAGAGCTTCACAGGCAGACTGAGCCGATTCCCGCTGCGCAATGGATACCTGCTGGCGCGGCTGGATCACGAATCAGACTGGTCTCAATCCGGCATGGCATCAGAAGCACAATCAGAACGCGAAATCCTGACTCCGTCGGGGCTCAATCGACTTGCACGGGATTTGCTTGAAGACGCGCTGCCCCTTGTCTGGATCGAGGGCGAAATCTCGAATTTCTCGCGCCCCGCGTCAGGGCATCTCTACCTGACGCTCAAGGATTCTGGCGCGCAGATTCGCTGTGCCATGTTCAAGCCTCGCAGCACCTGGTTACCGTTCAAGCCGGCAGACGGGATGCAGGTACTGGCTCGTGCACGAGTAAGCCTCTATGAGGCCCGCGGCGAGTTCCAGTTGATCATCGAACACCTCGAACAAGCAGGGGAAGGCGCGTTGCGCCGGGAATTCGAACAGCTAAAGAGCCGACTTTCCGCCGAAGGACTGTTTTCACCCGACCGAAAGCGGGCATTGCCGGCCATGCCACGCCGCATCGCCATCATTACATCTGCCACGGGTGCCGCTGTCCGTGACGTACTCAACGTGCTGGCGCGACGTTTCCCGATGGTCGAGGTGGACGTTTTTCCGGTGCCCGTGCAGGGCAAGGAAGCCGCCGCTGCGATTGTGCGGATGCTGGCTGCTGCAAACCTTGCGGGCCGCCATGACGTGCTTGTACTCGCCCGAGGTGGCGGTTCGCTGGAGGATCTCTGGGCATTCAACGATGAGCAACTCGCCCGGGAGATCGTGCGCAGTTCAATTCCGGTGGTTTCGGCCGTCGGCCACGAAACCGATTTTTCGATCGCCGACTTCGTGGCCGATCTGCGCGCGCCCACGCCCTCGGCGGCTGCAGAATTGCTGGTGCCCGATACAAGGGATCTATCACGGAGCCTGGACCAGCTTCTCGGGCGAACTCGCCAGCGCATGCAGCGCCGATTGGAAGCATCAGCGCAACGTGCTGATCACCTGCTTGCACGACTCAATCAGCAACGACCAGCTGCTCGCCTGAACCTGGGACGCGAGCGCCTCGCACAATTGCGCTCGCGACTGGCGCGCATTGTCGATCAGGAGGGTGGGCGCCGCCGTTCACGCATGGCCAATCTGCATGGCCGATTCACCGCGCACCATCCATCCCGGAAACTGGCACGCGAGAAGGAACATCTGTCGGTTCTCGGCAAGCAGCTGGCTGTTCTGGCCAGACGATCACTGGAGGACCGGCGATCCCGAATGGACAAGCTTGTGCGCACTCTCAACGCGGTTAGTCCAATCG
This sequence comes from Dokdonella sp., assembly GCF_049593775.1. Taxonomy (GTDB): domain Bacteria; phylum Pseudomonadota; class Gammaproteobacteria; order Xanthomonadales; family Rhodanobacteraceae; genus Dokdonella. The sequence continues at coordinate 6,472 of NZ_JBAWHJ010000198.1, forward strand.
CTACGCTGGCACGCGGGTATTCGATCCTGATCGAGGAAGAAAGCGGACGCGTCGTGCGCAGCGCAGACAAGGTTTCCGCCGGCATGCAGCTTCGCGGCGTCCTATCGGATGGTGAATTGAAGTTGCGCGTAGAGGGCAAACATTGACCCGCACCAAGGGCGACGCCCACAATCGGGGTTCCGCAATCGGGGAACGGGAATTTTCGCAACTGGCACAGCCTTGATACGTTCGCACTGAAGTTCAAGGGAATTGGTGTCGGAGTTCCGTCATCATCACGATTGCCGTGACCTGCCAGGGAATCGAGACGCCTGCGGAACCCCATCCTGTCCTCAGCAACGAGATTGGAGTGCTGCGCATGAAAGCTTCGGACCTGTTTATCAAGGCTCTTGAAAACGAGAACGTCGAATATGTTTTCGGAATTCCCGGTGAAGAAAACCTCGACCTGCTCGAGTCACTGCGTACCTCTTCAATTCGCCTGATACTGACCCGGCATGAGCAAGCCGCAGGGTTCATGGCTGCCACCTACGGACGCCTGACCGGAAAAGCCGGTGTCTGTCTGGCTACTCTCGGACCCGGCGCCACAAATTTCGTGACTTCAGCCGCCTACGCCCAGTTGGGCGGCATGCCGATGTTCATGATCACCGGACAGAAGCCGGTGAAGATGTCCAAACAGGGGCATTTCCAGATCGTCGACGTCGTCGACATGATGAAGCCACTGACCAAGTTCACTCGCCAGATCGTTTCGGCCGACAACATCCCTGCCCGCGTTCGCGAATCATTCCGCCGCGCGGAAGAAGAGCGACCCGGCGCAACGCATCTCGAGTTGCCCGAGGACATTGCGCGTGACCAGACCGACGTCGGGGTAATCCCGGCCAGCTTCCAGCGCCGTCCGATCGCGGATGAAAAGGCCATCGTGCGCGGTGTCGAGGCCATTCGTGATGCCAAGCGCCCGATCTTGATGGTAGGTGCCGGCGCCAATCGCAAGACCAGCAGCAAGATGCTGCGCGAATTCGTCGAGAAGTTCGGCATTCCGTTCTTCACCACGCAGATGGGCAAGGGCGTGCTCGATGAAACGCATCCCCTGTGGCTCGGCAACGCCGCGCTCTCTGACGGCGATTTCGTCCATCGTGCCATCGACAATGCCGACTGCATCATCAACGTTGGCCACGATGTCATCGAAAAGCCGCCATTCTTCATGCGCACCGGAAAGCGGACCGTCATTCACATCAACTATCTGACCGCCGAAGTCGACACCGTCTACTTCCCGCAGATCGAAGTGGTGGGTGATATCGCCAACACGATCTGGCGCTTCAACCAGATGCTGGAAAAACAATCGCACTGGAATTTTTCCTACCAGGACAGGGTGCGTCATCATCTGGACGCGCATCTGACCAAGGGTGCCGACGACGCGCGTTTCCCGATCTACCCGGTACGAATGGTGGCTGATGTTCGCAAGGCCATGCCGGACAACGGAATCCTGTGTCTCGACAATGGCATGTACAAACTCTGGTTTGCTCGCTATTACCGCTGCACGCAGCCAAACACGATTCTACTCGACAACGCACTGGCAACCATGGGTGCTGGCCTGCCCTCGGCAATCGCCGCGAAGATCGTGCACCCGGACCGCAAATCTGTAGCTGTGGTCGGGGATGGCGGCTTCATGATGAATTCGCAGGAAGTCGAAACCGCCGTGCGTCTGAAACTCGATCTCGTAATCCTGTTGCTGCGTGATGACGCCTACGGAATGATCAAGTGGAAGCAGGCCAACATGGATTTCCCCAACTTCGGCATGGACATGGGCAACCCTGATTTTGTGCGCTACGCCGAAAGCTACGGCGCCAAGGGACATCGTCCCAAGTCCAGCGAGGAATTTCTTCCGATGTTCGAGCATTGCCTGAACACGCCAGGAGTTCATCTGATCGACCTGCCGATCGACTACTCGGACAACGATCGGGTGCTCAATCGCGAAATCAAGGAACTCAGCGCAAAGTTGTGAAGTCCGGCCACTCCTGAAAGCGCGCCGAATTTCGAATCCCGACAATCTGCACTGCGAGAGGCGATTCCATGCTCAAGCCAATCTATCCCTACTACCTCGCCAGCGAGGCCTGCCAGCCCAACTCGGATCTTGAAGTCACCGACAAGTTCTCCGGAGAGGTGGCCACGCGCGTTGCATTGGCCGATGCGAACGCCATCGATGCAGGCATCGCTGCTGCGGTTGCAGCGACGCAAGCCATGCGCGAATTCGCACCCTACCAGCGCCAGGCCGTGCTTGAACACTGCGTGCGCCGTTTCCGCGAACGCTACGACGAACTGGCAATGGCCTTGTGCATCGAGGCTGGCAAGCCGATCAGGGATGCACGCGGCGAAGTCACGCGACTTATCGATACGTTTAAAGTTGCCGCCGAAGAGGCAGTTCGTATCAATGGCGAGGTGTTGAATCTCGAAATTTCAGCTCGCGCCAAGGGCTATCGCGGATTCACGCGCAGGGTCCCTATCGGTCCATGCTCCTTCATCTCTCCTTTCAATTTCCCACTCAATCTGGCAGCGCACAAGGTCGCTCCCGGCATCGCTGCGGGTTGTCCATTCGTGCTAAAGCCAGCGAGTCGCACGCCAATTGGCGCTCTGATCATCGGCGAGATCCTCGCCGAAACCGATCTGCCCAAGGGCGCATTCTCCGTACTGCCGGCACACCGCGACGGTGCGGATTTGTTTACAACCGACGATCGCCTCAAACTGCTTTCATTTACCGGCTCACCTGGCGTGGGCTGGGACTTGAAGGCCAAGGCCGGCAAGAAGAAGGTAGTGCTTGAGCTCGGCGGCAACGCGGCCTGCATCATCGAGCCTGATCAACGGGATCGACTCGACAAGGTGGTCGAACGCGTCATCTTCGGCGCCTTCTACCAGTCAGGGCAAAGCTGTATCGGCGTCCAGCGCATTCTGGTGCACGCCGATATCTACAGTGCCTTCCGCGAGAAGTTTGTCGCCGCAACGAAGAAACTCGTGGCTGGCGACCCGAAAGACGAGAACACGTTTATTGGTCCGATGATCGACGTGAAGGAAGCCCAACGCCTCGACGAGTGGATCCAGGAAGCGGTCAAGTCCGGAGCAACCTTGCTATGCGGTGGCAAGCGGGATGGCGCCATGCTCGACGCCAGCGTGCTCGAAGGCGTCGATGCAAAACAGAAAGTCAATTGCATGGAAGCTTTCGGCCCCGTGGCCACGCTGCAGTCGTACTCGGATTTCGATGAGGCTCTGCGCATCGTCGACGAGAGCGAGTTCGGCCTGCAGGCCGGCATCTTTACCAACGACATCAATCAGGCGATGCGCGCCTGGGACCGCCTCGATGTAGGCGGCGTGGTGGTTGGCGACGTGCCCAGTTTCCGCGTCGACAACATGCCGTATGGCGGGGTCAAGGATTCGGGTCTTGGGCGCGAAGGAATACGCTACGCGATCGAAGACATGACCGAACTGCGTCTGCTTGTCCTGCGCGATCACTGACTGCCAAAACGGGCACGAAAGTATCTCAGGAAAATCGCGTACTGCTGAACGGCGAGCAATCCAGTGACGTCGGCCCGCCGCCCAGTATTTCACTGACCAGCATTCCGGTCATCGCCGACATGCTTACCCCCAGCATGCCGTGTCCGGTTGCCATGCAAAGGTTTTCGATGCCAGGCACGCGCCCGATAACAGGCAGGTCATCCGGTGTCATCGGTCGCCAGCCAAACCATTCTTCCACGGTTTGGGCACCCTCCGGATCACGCAAGTAGTCAGCAGCAGCCCGGCGCAAGGCATTCAGTCGGGTCGGGTTGAGGCTGGTGTCGTAACCGGCGAACTCCATGGTGCTGCCGAGCCTGTAGCCGGATTCCCATGCGGTCACGCAGACACTGGGCTCCCTCAACGCCAACGGGATGCGTGGGCACGGATCCGGACGTGAATAAGTGATCGAATATCCCTTTCCGGGCTGGATGGGAATACGCACACCCATGCTGCCCGCCAGTTTTGGTGACCATGCGCCAAGGGCGAACACGACATCACGAGGCCGGTAGCTGCCTTTGCTGGTCTGAATAGAGGCAACGCGGCCACGCTCCCTGGTCAGGGACTCGACGCACACTTCTTCCTCGATCATACCGCCACGCTCACGCACCAGCCGTGCGAGTTCCGCGACGAAGCGATCGGGGCGCAGACGTGCATCCCCGGGATTCAGAAAACCGCCGGCGACGCCGGGCTTGAGCGCTGGTTCCATTGTCTCGATTTGTCGGCCATCCAGCACTTCGACATCAATACCGACTTCGCTCAATGTGCGCAGATACCACGATGCCGCTACAAGCGCCTTTTCATTGCGATACACGTGCAGCGTGCCCGATTGCTGGAATTCGCAGTCAAGCTGCTCCTTTTCAATCAGGCCGGCGATCAGCCCGAGTGAACGCGTCAGGAATGGCGCCTTGATGGCCGTGGTGCGGCCGAAGTCCTGCCAGTTGCTATGGCCGATGAACGATACCAGCCAGCGGATCAGGCCAGGATCCAGGCGAGGCTTGATGCGTAGCGGCGCATCGGCTCGCATCAGCCACTTCAACGCGGTACCCACCACGCCAGGCATGGCCAGCGGCATCGCGTGGCTAGGCGTCAACGTTCCACAGTTTCCGTGTGAGCTGCCGCCTCCTGCACGCCCCTGGTCGAGCACGGTCACACTGCGACCCGATTCCAGCAGATAGTAGGCGCAGCTCAGCCCGATCACGCCGGCGCCAAGCACCACGACATCCGATTCTCGAGATTTCATGGGCTGGGATTCTACGGGACTGCACGCGGGCCGCTGCAACCTGGCGCGCCGCAAACTGCGCAGACCTCGACGCAGCAGCGCCCAAACCGCGGTGCCAGTGCGATCTTTGTCAGCAAGTGACGAAACCCGGAATTCGGTGCCGCAAGCGGATTCATCGCCGAAGCGCATGTGCATGCAACGGATTGCCGGCACCATTGGTCCCGGCAGCGGCTGGTGCACACAATCCCCTCGAATCTGCCGAACGCAGGCGCAGCAATGCTTGCCCGCTCAAGCTTCATTTACTGCCTTGACCCCTGTTGATTCAATCTGGATGGTGCTTTGGCACAGACTATGCATCACTTTTGACGTGCCCACACATCAGAGTAGGTAATCCGATGAACGTCTCGACCAACGAACTGCTGCTGGCTTTGCGCGCTCCGACTTCCGGATGGCTCGCCGCCGTGATCTGCGCGCTGGACGAAGCCTTGCTCGATCCGGACTTCAGCGAGCAGCACCGCGACATGCTGCGCAGCCTGCTCGATGCCGGACAGGTCCCCGCCAATGTCGCTGCCGCTTCACAGGAGCGCCTGCAACGATTCGAAGAAGCCGTGCAGACCCTGCATGAAGCCCTGGTTGGCGACGATGAGACAGCCGCTGACGTACTGGTTGCCCGCCCGCAACTGAAACTCTGTGCATCTGCGGCCTAGTTTTCCAAAGGCGTCGTCCGTAACCGAATCCGCGGGCGACACCTTTTTTTATTCCCTGATTGACAGATCGCCCGGCCTCGAACAAGGTCGGGCGATGTGTTTTCTGCGCCTAGCCATTCTGGTTCTGTTCCTGCTCTGCGGATGCGGAAGGGACACAACCCGCCCGGACGCCTCCCGGCCACCCGCCCGCGAGCCAGTAGCCACCGAGTCGACTGCAGCGGCCAACGCTGTGCTGTTTCGGGCGCTGGCCCTGGTCGGAACTCCCTATCGCTACGGAGGCAATACGCCGGAGAGCGGATTCGACTGCAGCGGCCTTGTCGGCTACGTGTTTCGCGATGCAGCCGGAATCCAGTTGCCTCGGACCTCGGCCGCTCTGGGCGCAATGGATGGGCCAGAGATTTCGCAAAGCCGACTTCAGAGTGGCGACCTCGTGCTGTTTGCGTCCGGCCGCCGAATCAGCCATGTAGGCATCTATGTGGGCGAAGGGCGCTTCGTGCATGCGCCGAACAGCGGCGGAACGGTGCGCCTGGACAGCATCGACTCCCCTGGCTGGCGTGAAACCTTTCGCACTGGCAAGCGCATCCTCGACTGAAGATGTCACGGGCATGGGCGCCTGGCAGCTGGCCGGCGCAAACGATGCCCTGCCGCGTACTCCTGTTGAGCCAGGGTTCCGACCCCAGGTTCAGTCGTGCTGGACTCCGCCGGGGCCATGCACGTGTCGATGCGAGATTTCTTCCGCAGTCGCCTCGCGCACCGCAGTGATTTCGACATCGAAGCGAAGCTTGTGGCCCGCCAACGGATGATTCAGATCGACATCGACCACACTGGATCCGATCTTGCGAACGGTTACCGATCGCTGACCTCCGTCCTTCATCGAAAGCGTCGCGGTCATCCCTGGTCGCAGGCGCGCTGCTTCCTTGAAGTATTTCTTGGGCACACGCTGAATATTGTCTTCCTGCCGCTCGCCATAGGCTTCCTGTGGTTCGACATCCACCTGAAACTGGTCGCCGGCAGCGTGTCCGATCAAGGCCTTTTCAAGGCCGGGAATGATCCCGCCATGACCGATAAGGATGTGAACAGGCTCCCCGCCGTCGCGCGAACTTTCGATTTTCAGGCCGTCGTCCGCATGAAGTGTGTAGTGCAACGAAACAACCGAATCTTTTGCCACCTGCATGATTTTCTCCGGCGCATGCGCGCTCTGACTGAACGGCGCGCGAGACTACCAGTTCAGGCGAGTCGATGCAGCGACTTTTGGTGCCCCCCCCTACTCGACTTCCTGGATCCGAGAGTCGACGCGCTGACGCCGGCTTTGCAACTCGCTCATGAGCTCCGCCCTGCGCAACGCCAGCGCCCTGGCTCGCGCAACGCGCGCGTCCTCGGTACTGGACGCAAGCCCGAGTGAATCCCGGAACGCGCAAAACTTTCGATAGGACTGCAGGACATGGCGCATTCGCCGCGCCAGAAGCTCCAGCATGATCGCGTCATCGATCAAGCCGATGATTTCAATGTTGTCCGGAATCAGATCGTCCGGGTCACCAAAATATGCCAGCGCCGCCAGCGCTTCGCTGCGCTCCGGATCCGACAGGCTCCAGTCGGCATCTTCAAGCAACAGGATCAATCGCTGCACGTGCACCAGGCGCTTGCGGACATAGTTCGGGATTCTGGCAATGCACAACGAGTCCAGCGCCTGCTTGGAGGCATCGATGATGTCGACCTCTTCCACTTCTGTCGCCAGGCGCCGAAAGCGTTCAAATGCCTTCTGGAAGTATTCGATGTCAGCAGATTCAAGCTCGAAGGTGATGCGCATGCCGAAAACACTAGTCGTCGCCAGCGCTGCGGTCAAAGACTTGCTTGCGCACCATCCCCACCCAGCCACGGCAGTACAACAAAGACTGGCCGAACGCCGCGCTTTCCTGTACTCTCCGCTGGTTTAGTCGCGTTGACCCCCCGCTCCCTTCCGGTTCATCGAGCACCTGCCGATACTTCGGCATGACTCGAACCACACCGCTCGCGGTTCCGACGCCCAGAACCGGAATGCCCGCCATGCTGGCCGGCATCCGCAAAATTCAAACCTGCAGCGCGGTTCATCAGGGACGCTCCGGGTTACATCTAGGAGCATCACCATGAGTTTCGATACCCTCGGGCTGTCGCCAGCATTGCTGCGCGCGCTCGAAGAACAAGGCTACACACAACCCACGCCCGTACAGGAAGCGGCCATTCCGGTCGTCCTCGCTGGACAGGACCTGATGGCCGGCGCACAGACCGGTACCGGCAAGACAGCGGCTTTCGCCCTGCCCCTGCTGGAGCGCCTTTATCCGGATGGCAAGCGCATGCCACTGGCCCGCAAGCCGCGAGCCTTGATCCTCACGCCAACTCGCGAGCTGGCTGCGCAGGTTCAGGAAAGCGTGCGCACTTACAGCAAGCACATCGGCGTCAAGTCAACGACGATCTTTGGCGGTGTCGGCATGGGACCCCAGATCGACGCGCTGCGTCGTGGTGTCGACATAGTCGTCGCCACTCCCGGCCGCCTGCTGGATCACATGCAGCGCCGTACGGTCGACCTGTCCAGCATCGAAGTGCTGATTCTTGACGAAGCCGACCGCATGCTCGACATGGGCTTCCTTCCAGCCATGAAGCGCGTTCTGAGCGCCCTGCCAAGCCAGCGCCAGACCCTGCTGTTTTCGGCAACCTTCTCCACCGAGATCAAGGCGCTGGCCAATCAGTTCATGCGCAATCCGCAGGAAATCCAGATTGCCAAGCCGAACAGCGTGGCCTCCACGGTCACCCATCGCGTTCACCCGGTGAACCTGGAAGCAAAACGCGATCTACTGCTTCACCTGCTCAGCCTCGATGGCAGCCAGACGCTGGTCTTCGGTCGCACCAAGCACGGTTGCGACAAGCTGACCAAGCAACTGGAGAAATCAGGTCTTCGCGCCGCAGCGATCCACGGCAACAAGAGCCAGAACCAGCGCACGCGCGCACTGGCAGATTTCAAGAGCGGTCGCATCAACGTCCTGGTCGCCACCGATATTGCCGCTCGCGGACTCGATATCGACCAGCTGCCGATGGTGATCAACTTCGACCTGCCGATGGTCGCCGAAGACTACGTGCATCGCATCGGTCGTACCGGTCGCGCCGGATCGGAAGGTCTTGCCATCTCGCTGGTCAGCCGTGCCGAGGAAGGCCTGCTGCGTGACATCCGCAAACTGCTCAAGCAGGACATCGCGATCGTCAACGTGGAAGGATTCGAGCCATCGCAGCCATTGCGCCTGGAAGGACCTGGCGGAGCCCGTCCGCAGAATGGACGCCAGCAACATGCGCGACGCCCGCACACCCAGCAACCGCGCGCTGCAGGCGAGCATGCAGCAGGAAACAAGAAGCGTCGCACCTGGCGTGGCAGCCCGGCCGCTTCACGGCCTTCCTGATTCACAGCCGTTCCGCATCAGCTCACCGCAGGTGAGTTGATCGGGCCTGCCGCGCCGATTGCCTGGTGCGGCTGGCACCCGGGCGAAGCAACCCCTGACAGATTGCTAGTCAATCTCGTCGAGGATCAAGCCGTCACGCGCTTCTTCCGATATCGCGTTGCGCCCACTTGCCGCAGCCATCCACAACAATCCGCCGACTCCGAGCATGACCATGAGCACGATGTGCTCGTGTGGCCAACTGAGTGCGGCAGGGCTCCCGGGCATGACCATCGCGGCAATCATCAGCAGCGAGCCCGCGGCTGCAGTGCCCGCCACCAGCGGAGCTGCATGCAAGCGAAAGGGACGCTCAAGCTGGGGATAGTCCCTGCGCAATCTCAGCAGCGACAGGGAAACGCCGAAGAAGGCAAGTGCGATGCAAAGCGAGCCCGCGTTGACCAGCGCGAGCAAGGCATCGCGGCCGAGCAAGGGTGCAAGCAGCGTCAATCCACCGACAAGAAGAATGGCCCGATGTGGCGTGCCGTGACGTGCATGCGTTTCGCCGAAGGAAGCCGGAATGATGCGTCCACGCCCCAGCGCAAAAACGACGCGCGAACCGGCAAGGAAGAATCCATTCCAGCTGGTGAACAGACCCAATAGCGCTGCAATCAACACGAGGTCGCGCAACCAGGGCGACTTGAAGGCCGCTTCAAACGCATGAGCTGCCGGCAAATCCGTGCCTGCGAGATCCTGCCAGGGACCGAGCATGGACACGCTCACGATCAGCAATACGTAAAACGCAACTGCTGCAGCAATTGAACCGACGATCAAGAGCGCCAGCATGCGTGGCTTGACCGCACCCGATGCTTCTTCGGCGGCTTGCGGAATCGTGTCAAAGCCCACGAACCAGAATGGAATCGTCACCATCACCGCAAGCAAGCCGGCGAGTGCGCCGATGCCGGCGTCGCCGGCTGCAAAGACCGGCTCCAGGTTTGCCAACTTTCCCGTGCCGAAACCGGCCACCACAAAAATCAGCGTCGTGACGACGAACAGGATAGTCAGCCAAACCTGCAATCGCGCTGCAGAACGGGCACCAATCCAGTTGATCCAGGTTATGCCCGCCGTGCACAGTACGGCCAGAATAAGGTGGCTGGCGAAGATCGTGGACCCGGCAAACTCGTACAGTGGCCAGCGATCAATGGACGGGATCAGGAAACTCAGGACACGCCCGATCGAAATCGCCTCGAATCCGGAAATGCTGACGTATCCAAAAGCCAGTGCCCACCCGACGAGAAAGGCCTTGAACGTGCCGAACGCCTTGTAGGCATAAGCCACTTCGCCTCCAGCCACAGGCAACATCGGAGTCAATTCGGCATAGCAGAGACCGATACAAAGCATCACTGCGCCGCCAACCACGAACGCCAGCACGGCTCCTCCGGGCCCGGCCTGCTCCAGCCAGCTGCCGATCGAAGTCACCCAGCCCACTCCGATCATCGAGCCAAAAGCCAGGGCGAAAAAGCCGAAGCGACCGAGAACCTTGCGCAAGGCGGGCCGATGCGGGGTCATACCGTCCGCGCGGGATGCATTTGGTCGCTTGCTGATGCTCATGGGTTTCTCCGATCAGGTTTTCACACCGCTTTCAGCCTGGCGGGAAGCTGGTAGCGCGGTGGGCGATGCGACGACTGCCAGGGACGAAATCCTCGACATTCAATGTCCATTCGGCGTGCGGCCAGCGATAGCTGAATTCCCGACGACGGGGCCAAAGCGCTGCCGTGTACAGGGTACCCCGCTGCTGTTCATAGGCCAGCGAGAACAATGGCGGCTTGAGAAACGCTCCAATGAAACGTTCCGGTGGATCCTCATGCAGCATCAGGCGTCCAAGCAGATAGCGTTCGCGTTCAATGGTGGCACTGCGATACGCGTCCCCTGCCGCCGAAAAACCTGGCTGATGATTGGTGGCAACCGGCACCGAAGTGATTCGCGCAGGAGTATCCGGCGCCAGGTAGGCAGTCGCGCGACGGCCATCACTGTCGAGTGCGGTCACGTTGTAGGCCATGTGGGTCGGAATGCGCGCAAGCGCCTCCGATGCCTGCGCGACTGTCGTGCAGGTCTCAAGCACGTATCGAAGCACGATTGGCACGCCAAACCCTTGACCAACGACGCTGCGCCCTCCAAAAGTCAGTGACAGTGCGAGTCCAGACTCGTTGATTCCATCGACCAGCCCGACCAGGCAATCACTGGTTCCCAATACCTGTTGCCCACCCCATCTCGAATGCAGGGCCACGGCATCGAAGTACTTCGAGGAATAGTCGTAGTTGCGTACCAGAAGCGGCTCGGCGCCGGGCCAGACCGCCTGTGAACAGGCGCTGTCATATGCCGGTGGACACCACAGGCTGAGGAATCTGGACTCGACATCACCACCACCGGCAAGCTCGCACAAACGCTTCCAGCGAGGTACAAACTCCGGCATGTGCAACTCGAGTGCACGCCTGCACTCCAGGTAACTTGGCCGGGCCAGGTGACCATCGCGCAGGTACCAGCGTCTGTAAGCAGGCCAAAGGCGCCGGAACAAGCCTTGCCATACGGCACCTGACCCGTCGTCAGCCAAGGCATGAAAGGTCAGGTGCATCGAGCAGTCATCATCGTCAGGTGCGGTCGTTCGAGCTCACAGAATCTTGAACTGGTGGTCGGGCAATTCCACTGGCACGAGACCAGCAAGAGGCTCGGCGGCGTAGTGTGCGCGAATGCCATCTATCCAGCGACGCGAGCGCTCGGTAAGGGAGAAACGATCCGTCATGGCTCGGCCTCGCGTAACCAGAATGCCGAGATCGGCGCCTTCGTACCTGTAGTCACCTTTCTTGAGAATGCGCAGGAAGAATGCTTCGCGGTCGCTGCTGACGGCACGACGATGATAGTCGAAGCGATCGAATGCGATGCTCCCGTCTTCGCGCATGCGCCAGATTCCCGTCTCCGGGGCCTCGGTGATTCGATCGATCGAATCATCCGTGTGCTTGACGACCATCTGGCACCACGAATCGATATTTTCAGGATCGGCCCAACGCGCATTCAGTTCCGCAATGTCGATGTCGAATGGCACATCGGAGAATTCGAGCAGATGAAACAGTGCCAGGGGCGCATCTGCATGTGCGAATGCCGCGTGGTTGGTCATTGAGCTGGCGCCCGTGATGCGCGGGTTGAGTTCGCCGAGGAAGATGTCGCGGGTCTTCGTATCCACAAGGAAATCGAGCTCGAAATAACCTCGATAGCCTTCCTTGCGCAACTGTTCACCGAAGGCAAACGTGTAGTCACGCGCCTTGTCTCGCACCTTGGTCGAAAACGCATTCGCGAAAATCTCGTTGCCGCACCAGCCACCACGATACGGTGTCAGCTCGCCGAATCCGACCAGCTCGGTCATCAGCGGTCCGACAATGGTGCCCTGCTTGGTAGCGCAGGCTTCGATGGCTGCTCCGCGGCAGTTGATCCGCTTCATGACCTTGATTTCGCCGTGGCCGACGATGTCGTGCTGGTGCTTGCGGAAATCTGCCTCAGACTTGATGAAAAAGGTCGTATGACCGGAATCGCCGTACGCCGACTGCAGGACAAGGTCCTTGCCGAGTTTCGCCTTCTCCGCCACCTTGATCAGCTGCGCATAGTCTTCAATGATAGAAAGCGCGTTCGGCACGCTTGGTACCTTGGCCTTGTTGCCGATACGAACGGTCTCGATCTTGTTGTCGATGCGATTGCGCAGTTTGGCTTTCGGAAACCAGACCTTGGCTCCGAGCTCCTTGGCCAGGGCCTCGGTTTTCTCGTCGAACATGAGGAAGATGAATTTCGGCTTGCCACCACGCCGCTCGACGTGATCGATGACTTCCTTGTGCTGCAGGAGGTAGTTGTTGATGTCTTCGATCGACTGGAACTCGGCGTGCGGCTGCTCACTCGGGCAGAACACGTTCGGATGTTGTCCGTCGTAACAATCGATGTAGCTCACGTACTTGAAGTTCTTCACCCACTCATCGAGCCCAAGCAGGTTGAAGTTGGTGGCGCTGACGAAATAGACGGGCTCCTCGAAACGGTGGAAGAAGCGCCTGATCTCGGAGATGTTCTTGAGCTTGCGACGTGCGGCCATGCTTCAGTTCTCCTGTGGATTGCTGGATTGGGTATCGCTGCCTTGCAGCGCTTTTTCGGTGAACACGCGCAAGCCGAGATCCGGCCGGTAGCCGTGGATCTCCTTGACATCGAGCGCGCGCATGAAATGCAGGATCTCCTTGGAGATCACTTGACCGGGTACGAGGATCGGGAAGCCCGGCGGATAGGGAATGATGAACGCCGTGGATACCAGCTCGCGCCCGGCATCCATCGCTGCCTCCATCGATCCATCCTCGATTGGGAAATAGTCGCAGTTGGATTCATCGTAGGCCATGAAATAGGCCGTTCTTATGTCGCCCTCACTGGTCCCTTCGGAACGCCCCGTGCGGAACCGGTCATGGAAGCGTGAGAAATCGGGCAGCGGCGGATAGTCGTGGGTCAGGGACATCACGCGGCGTTCGAACGCCCGGCGTTCCATTCCGCTGGCGTCTTCAAGTTGCGAGTCGAGGTCCTGTGCCACGCGTACCAGCACTTCGATGAGATACGCCACGGATGAACGTGTCGTGCCGATGTTGGTCATGAACAGGACCGTATTGCGCGAGGTCTTGTTGATCTGGATGCCGTGCTTGTTCATCAGCACTTCGTTCTTGAAGGTATCGCCATCAAAGCCTGCGTGCCCCACCGACAACGTTACACGCGAAGCATCGAGTGCAAATTCATCGGTCGCAAATGCGTTCCAGGTATCGTTCCAGCCCTTTTCCTTATCCCAGTAAGCCTCGATACCCGATTCCCGATGGGTCGACGGTATCAACTCCTTTACCGACAGCACCTTGAAGTATTTTTTCAGCAGCGGATGCGAATCAATGGCCTTGCGCATCGCCATGGCTGCCTCGATCTGCTTCTGGACCAGTTCGAAGCCTTCGAGCTCGACCTGACGGCGCCCGACGTCCAGCGAGGCGATGATCTGGTAGTTGGGCGAAGTCGATGTGTGCGTCATATAGGCTTCATGAAACGCCTGCTCTACTTCACCCTTGAAGTCCTGGTCATGCACATGAATCATCGAGCCTTGCCTGAGTGAGGTCAGCGTCTTGTGCGTCGACTGCGTCGCGTAGGCACGTACCCGCGCTTTCGCCGGATCGGGCATCAATCGTGTTTCCAGCAGCTGGTCGTCGCTGAATCCCGCGATCTCCTTGCGGTGCGCCGCGTACTGCTCGGCATAGGCCGGATCACGAAACCGGGCGCGCAGGACCTGGGCGGTATTCATGGCCGTGCGCTGGCGGTAAGTCGGCGAGAATCGTGCGAACGCAAACCAGGCTTCATCCCACAGAAAGACGAGATCCGGCTTGATCGCAAGACACTCCTCCATGACCCGCTCCACGTTGTAGACGATGCCGTCGAACGTGCAGTTGGTCAGCAGCAGCATACGCACGCGGTGCAGCTTTCCAGCCTGCTTGAGCTTCAACAGAGCCTGCTTGATCTCGCGAAGCGGTACCGCTCCGTACATCGAATATTCGCTAAGCGGGTAACTGTCGAGATAGACAACATTGGCTCCGGCGAGAACCATCCCATAGTGATGCGATTTGTGACAGTCACGATCAACCAGAACGATGTCGCCCGGACGCACGATCGCCTGGACCACGATCTTGTTGCAGGTCGAGGTGCCGTTGGTGGCGAAGAAGGTCTGTCTCGCGCCGAACGCACGCGCGGCAAGCTCCTGTGCATGCTTGATCGGACCAACAGGCTCAAGCAGGGAATCGAGACCTCCCGATGTTGCCGAGGTTTCGGCGAGAAAGATGTTCATGCCATAGAATTCGCTCATGTCGCGAATCCAGTTCGAGCGGATCAGAGACTTGCCGCGACTGATCGGCATCGCGTGAAATACGCCCGTAGGCTGCTTGGAGTATTCCTTGAGGGCATTGAAGAAAGGCGTGTTGTAGCGCGAATTCACGCCGCGAAGA
>NZ_JBAWHJ010000199.1:0-11669 GCF_049593775.1 Dokdonella sp.
TTGCAGGAGTGCGCACGCGCAGGTTGCCGATCGCCACGGGCAATTCAAGGCTCAGTGGCGATGCGGCACCTTCGAGCAGCAAGACACGACGACCCGCTTCCCCTTGAGCGGTCGCTACCATCAGGGACGCGTCAGCCGTAGCCGCCCAGGCGCTGGAGCCCTCATGCCCGTGCCGATCAATGGAGATCAAGCGGATCAGCGACGGCTCGCCGACATTCGCACGTTCCACGCGGAAGCCGCTGCCATCGCTGCCGTAAGCGACCATCAGCGTATCGAAAGCGCCAGCATTTGCGGGTGGAACGCCAATCTGGCGCATGAACGTATCGTCGATCGCTTCGGCTCGTGGATCGACTGGACACTGTGCCAGATCGACACGCCAGCCATCGCCTTGCGTGCTTTCGCCACTGGACACGTCGAAACCGTCGCGAAGGATGACCAGCAAGTTGCTATCGCTCGCGTTGAATTCATTGCTTCCGTCGTTCGCCGTGACGGTGGTCTCCGCAGTATCGCCCTCGGCGTCGGCAAGCACCGGTACGTCTACCAGCCAGGTCAGGCTGCGACCAGCAGGAATCACCACGCTGCTATCCGCCAACGGGCCGTCCCCCTCGGCAATGCAAGCGGCGCCGGTGCCCGCACCCACGCAAGTCCAGCTGGCACTTTCGTTGTCGAGCTGCGGCGGCAGCGTCATGGCGATTGAGACCGTATTTGCCGGGCCGTTGCCCTGATTGTCAAGGGTCACGATGTAGGTCAGCACTTGGCCGTATCGGGCATGCGTGCGACCGTCATCCATCGTCAGTACCAGCTCTGGCGGATCAATCGCGAACGTTGCCGTCACCGCACAATCGGAAGTGATGTCGGGTGCAGACCAGCTATCACCGCTGCCCTGCACCGGCGTGCAGGTGTCACCTGTGACCGTGGCCACATGGTGATGTGCATCGGGCAAAACCGTAAAGCTGGCCGCTGCGCCGTGAGCAATGGTTTGCGCTGAAGGCGTGATGGAACCGTTTGCACTGGCGCTGGCAGTGACGGTGTATGTAGCGATTGCAAAAGTCGCCGAGACCTCGCAGTCGGCTTCAATCGGCGCGGTGGTGAAAACATTGCCTGACAGCGCGCCACCGCAGCTTCCCGAGATGTCGGCGAGGGTGTAGCCGACATCCGACGTGATGGTGAAATCGATGGTCTGTTGCGACGCCACAATCTGCGGCGTTGCCGGTGACAGGCTGCCACCGCTGCCTGCGCCTGGCGTGACGGTGTAGGTGTCGGTGATGCAAGTGACCAGCACGTCGCTGACATGGGTGGCGCTTACGGTGCCATTGTCATTGCTGACCGTGCAGGTCTGGCTCGGCGAGCCTGGTTGAGTCATCACGGTCACGGCGTAACTGTCTTGATCGGCAATCTCGGTGGTGAAGGTGAATGATCCGTCGCCGGAGATCGGCAAGTCGTCGCCACCATTGTTCTGCAGTACGAGTCCGCTACCAGCGAGGTCGCTCACCGTGCCGCCGATCGTGAACGTGGCGGTCGTGCAGGTGACCTGGACGTCGGTGACGTTGGCGCCACTCACGGTGCCGCCACCCGCAGTGACAGTGCACACCTGTTGGGGCGCGGTGGGTTGAGTGGCTACGGTCACGGCGTACCTACTGAAATTGGCCACGACCGTATCGAAGGCAAATGTGCCGTCCGCCGATATCAGCAGATCGTCTCCACCGCTGTTCTGCAGTACGAGTCCTTCGCCCAGCAAACCACTCACGGTGCCGCCAATGGAGAATGAAGTGCTTTCGTATGGCCCCATGTCGACGGTGGCGACAGTGTCTCCATCGCCATCGAGGATTCGCTCGGTTCCATCGAGGTCGGTCAGCACATTGCCTTCAAGCGGAATCGCCGCCGGGTTGAACGGATTGATGCGAGCCTGGTTGTCGCCCTTGTCGATGACCGGGCTATTCAATTGCAGATGAAAGTCGCCGCCAAGCGAGGGCGCCATGGAGGGATCAAGCGACTGCTTGAATAGCGGGTTGTTGGTCGCAAGCGTACCGTCAAGATTGCCGGCACCGGACGGATTCAAGCCTTGAATCAGGCTGTGAGCGGCCGTGAGACGGGTTGCGCCGGGGCCACCGTGATTGGCAGAGGCGGTGCCCACGCCGCTGCTGTCTTCGTTGTTCCAGATGATCGTATTCCATAAATTCGAGCGGCCGTAGCTCGGCTGCTCGCGATAGATTCCCCCGCTGGTGACGCCGGCGCGATTTCCGCTTATGACAACGTTGGTCATCACGATCTTGATATCCAGCGTGGTGCCATCCGAGTAGTAGGCTCCGCCGTTATTGGCGGCGGTGTTGCCGGTCAGCTCGCAATTGACCAGGGCGATGTATTCGCGAAACCCGTAGAACGCGCCTCCATCGACACTGGCGCTATTTCCACGAAACACGGAATCGCGAAACTTCACGTCCGTCGTCAAATTCAGATGGACCGCCCCGCCAATTTCCGCATCGTTGTCCAGGAACGTCACGGCCGACGCATCCACTGCGGTTCGATATGCGTCAAGTCCGCCACCGTATCGGGCGCTATTGGCCGTGATCTCGACATTGCTCAGCGTCAGTCGATCGGTTCTACCGGAATCCGATTCGGCGTAGATGCCACCGCCACTGCCCGAGCTGGCCTCAAGGGCAAGATTCCCCTGAAATCGAAGATTGCTCACAACGGCATTGCTGTTGCGGATACTCAGCCCTGCGCCGACGCGCATCAACACGCTATCGACCTGACCCAATCCAGTGGCCTGACCGGAGGTAATCGTGAAGCCGTCCAGCACCACGCTGCCATTGATACGATTCAGAAGGACAACGTGATAGCTGTTGTTGCCACGGATGTCCGAAACGCGTTGCGCGACACCGTCGGCATCTACCAGATCGTTGCCATCAATATCGCCACTCAGCGTGGTGGGGTGGGCAAGCCAGTCACGCTGTTCGCGGAGTGACTCGCCGCCGGCAAAACCGCCGTACAGCGCGACATTCGCGGCCGGCTGAAAGGACAGGTTACGGTCGTTGTTGGTCAAGCCGGCACCCACGTCGGGGAAATAAACGCCCTTTGCCACCCAGATTTCAACGCTGTCGGCAGGAGCCAGGCTGCGCGCCAGGGCCAGCGCATCCTGAAGTTTCGGAAATGCGTTCTGCCAGGAGCGTCCATCACCTGTCCCTGTCGCGGTGAGGTCGACGAAGAGTTGGTGGTCGGCGGCGATCGAACTCGCATTCTTCGCGGTGGCACTCGGAGACTGCACAGGACCTGCCTGGGTCATTGCTCCAGCCAAAGCGGGCATCGTGACGAGCAACAGGGCAATCGCCGCTGCTCTGGAACAGCGGCCAAAGGCTGTTGCAGATAATTGAAATGGCCCAGCGACCGGTAACGGCACCGGGCGGGATTTCAATGTGGATTTCGATATGGCGCGCATGCTTTTTTGCTCCTCAGGATGCCGGCGAGCCACCTCGATTGAGGGCTTTCGCCGGAAATCGATCCCACCCTCCTCGGACTGATGTCGGGAGGCCAGGATCGTGCTTGAGGGTTAAAGGCGCAGGATCGCGGCAAATTCAGTCACGCGCGATGAGAATCAGCACGAAAGCGTGTCCGCAAGAAGAACGCGCGAGGCGTCCGTAGTCGAGCAGACCGATAACGACACGCCAGATTGACCATCCCCCGCCTTTCGGGCTACTGGATGGAATCGGACTGTCGACCAAGCGGGTCCAATGCGCTCAGTGCAATCGATCCTTGAGGCGCTGCCACGCTTGAAGGGTCGGACCACTCGCTATCAGGTTGCGTTGCAGAAGTGGTCCGGAGGCTTCGAGCATCGAGCGCGCGCAGTTGGAGTCACCTCGCTGCAGGCAAAGCTCGGCCATGCCGAGCTGGGCCCGGGCGCGATCCGGATGGCCGTTTGGAAACGCGGCATCCAAAAGCTTCACGGCGAGGTCGTATGCCTCGTAAGCCTGATCGAATTCACCGAGCGTGAGCCACACCTTGGCGCGCGCCAGGACTCCGCTCGCTTGCAGGCGTTCGTCATCAGGATGCTTCTGCATCAACGTGTACGCGCGCTGCAGCAGATCGAGCGCAGCCGACTTGTCGCCAACAGTCCCTTGCGCCTGCGCGGCGATGTGCAAGGCGAAAAGCCGCAGCGGATCCGCGATAACGTCGTCGCCTTCGAGCAAATGGCTGAGTTGCGTGGCTTGAGTCATTGCTTCGTTCGAATTTCCTTCTGCCAGATGGAGCATCGCAATCGCGATGCGCGCACGCGCGATGCTCAACCGTGCATCGCCGGGACTGGCGAGTCGTAGCTCCAGGACCTGCTCAAGTAGCGGACGAGCTGCATCCAGGTCTTCGCGATCAAGTGCCAGGGTGGCAAAACTCTGCAATCGCGACTGATACGCCTTGGAGTGGATGTTGCCGAGCGTTTTCATGACCGCGAGGCCCTTGCGCAACAGCGGCTCGGCCTCGGTCAGTCTCCCGTTCTTGAGGTACATGACGCCGAGGTTGCCATAGGCACCACTGAGTCGATGATGCGGCTCCGGATACAAGCGCTCGGCGACTTCGATGGCCTCCTTCAGATAGGGCTCGGATGATTCCGAGCGCCCGAGCTTGTCGAAGGTTATGCCGAGCCAACCGAGCAAGGCGAGATGCTCGGCGTTGAACGCACTACCCTGGGCACGGCCCATCGCATAGGCGGCCTCGAAAGTTGTCAGCGCGTCGTCAAGATGCGAGCGCGCACTCTGGATCGCGCCGAGGGTGACCATCAACGAACCGGTCGCTTCCGGCTGGTTGTAGGCTTTCGACCACTCGCCACGCGCCTGGATGCCACGCCGGACCATCCGCTCAGCGTCGTCGAGTCGCCCCTGGTAATAGGCCAGCGGCCCCCACGACGAGTACAGCTTCGACTCGATCAGCAGCGCTTGGGATGACTGGCTCCACTCGGCGCGACGCGCTTCGACACTTCGATACAAGGTCTCCGCCTCGTCATAATGATCTGTAGCAACCGCATTCTGACCGAGCAAGGTGATGTGGCCGGCCCACAACGCGGCGTCGGGTCCGCGCTGGTTTTCGACCAGCCTGGCAGCCATGCGCAGCGCGTGACCCGCCTGCTCGTAGCGACCGAGCCCCAACATCGCCTGACCCAGTGAACCAAGCAGTTCACTGCGCAAGCCGGTATCCAGCTGACTTTGCTCATCCAGCGTGGCGACTTGTCTCTCAAGCAATTCGGATACCGTCAGAATCCTGCCGGCATTCTTCTCTGGATTCGCGGATTCATAGGCATCGATCATGAAATCGCGAATCCGGTTGGCACGGTCACGTTGTGCAACGGCAGCCACCGTCGCCGCCTCGGCATCCCTGCGCAGATGTTGCTCGTTGAGCAAAAACCATGCAGTCAGGACAACCAAGGCCAGCACGCCCAGCAGCAGCGGTGCGCGACGCTGAATGAAACGCCACGCGACGTATCCAGGGCGTTGGGCCAGGATCGAGATCGGTCGCCGATCACGCAATCGCCTGAGATCTTCCGCGAGCAGTTCGACATCGGCATAGCGCGCCGAAGGTTCGCGCTCGCTGGCATGCTCGGCGATCAACCGGGCCTCTGCCCGTCGCGAGCGTGGAAACTGCTCCGCCAGCTTGCGCAGCAAGCATCCGAGCGAATAGACATCAGCACCAACACCACCGGTTTCGCCCGTCACCACCTCTGGCGCTGCATGGCTGGCGCTGTACCAATTGTCGGTTTTCGTGTCGCTATCCGCTTCGCCAAGATTGCCCGCAATGCCGAAGTCGAGCAGCTTCACAACGGGACCTTGCGGCCCCTCGGCAAGCAGCACGTTGTCAGGTTTGATGTCGCGATGGATGATCAACTGTCGATGGGTATGTGCCACCGCTGCGCACAAGTCGAGAAAATGTCCGAGTGCGGCTTCCCACGACAGGCCTTGGCAAGCGGTCAGCAGGGGCTCGCCATCCAGGCGCTCCATCACGAACCAGGCTTCGCCTTTTTCGGTGGTGCCGCCATCAAAGATCTGACAGATGTTCGGATGGCGCAGTCGCGCGAGCACGCCGCGTTCAGCCTGAAACAGGTGGGCTATGCTGGCAGCCTTGCGCCGGTCGCTGCGCGTGATCTTCAGTGCAACCTCGTGCGCGAACTCGCCGTCATCGCGAACGGCGGCATAAACTTCGGCCATGCCACCGTAGCGAATGCGAGACGCCAGGAGATAGCGACCAATTCGTTCGCCCGTGCGGTCGCGCGGCTCAATCGCGTCGTGTGCCAAGCGACCGATACCACTGACCAGGTCGGTTTGTTGCTGGGTGTCGAAACGCAGCATGTCGAGCAACGTCGCAAGCAAGGATGCATCCTGGGAGCAGGCCTGCTGCAACCAGACGGTGCGCTGTTCGGGTGATAGTGCCAATGCCTGGTCGAACAGCGATTCGATCTGCTGCAGGCGCTTCGCGTCTATCGAATCCGACGACGACCTCATTCCTTGTCCACTGCTGTTGCTGCGCCTTGCAACTGCGCATGAACCCAACTGCGCAGAAAGCGCAGTTCACGCACAACGGTGGCGGCCGAAATGCCCAGCGCCGTTGCCACCTCGCTCTGGGTCAGCCCGCCAAAATAATGTAGCTCGGCAATTCGCGCCTTGCGCAGATCGGCCTTGGCCAGCGAAGTCAGCAGCATATCGAGCTCGACCACTTTCATGCCATCGTCGTGCAGACCTGTGGTGCCGGCCGCACTCAGCGTGATCTGAACCGGTCGTTCGCCGCGCTTCTGACTCAGCTTGCGACGCGCATGGTCAACCAGCACCCGGCGCATCGTCATCGCCGCCATGTGCAGGAAATGCTGGCGGTCGGCAATCGGCATGCGCAAACCCTCAAGACGCAGATACACCTCGTGCACCAGGTCAGTCGGATTCAAGGTGATCGAGTCTGCCTCGCCCATCAGTCGCCGCTGGGCGACCTGGCGCAACATGGTATGTGCCTGCTCCGACCAATATCCGTTCGTCACGTCGTTGGCGTCATCCGTCGAGGGGTTCACGGTGTGAAATGGCTCGTCGCTCATGATCCCGATGTCTCTGTACCGTCCAGCAGGGTCGCAAGCCCGATCTGCATGCATGTCGCTACCGTAGCATTCATCGGCAGAAAAATCGGAGTCGGATCGAGTGGAAATCCCACGATTCTGAAAGACAGTTTCGAGTCAGTAGTTGCCGAGGCGATTCTCATCGTTGATCGTCCGGTTCGGGTCCAGGTTGCGTGAAAACTCAAGGCGAATGACCGCAGGAAAGATAGCGCGCGCAACGGACACTCCCGCGTCGTGCAAGCACGGAACCTGCTCGACGCACTTGGTCTCATGCCACCTACGAATGCTTGCTTGATGCTTCGATGGAGCATTCACGCCGCTTGGCCCGTGAACACCCCTTGGCCCAGATCAACCGTCTTTCCGTCCAGGTCCATTGCAACTCGCCCAACGGGTGAAGGATAGCCACAAACCGCCTGCAACACATGGATCCGGACAGTTCTTGGGGTGATGCGGAGGCCGACTATTCGGCGTTGTCCAGCCGGTGGCGCGAAACACCGAGGCCGAGGCCGTGGCCCCTGTTTCTCGGGGAGTCGATGTTCTTACTTGACGTGGATCAAGGAGGCCCGGGCGACAAGGCGGCAGGATGCGCACATGGCCGCTTCCACGCTCACGCATCCCCAGACTTCCCGCGCCCCCGTGTTCGATGCGGAATTGATTTCCCGCTACGACATCAGCGGGCCGCGCTACACCTCGTATCCGACTGCGCCGCAATTTCATGATGGATTCGCGGAGGCGGACCTTTGCCGGATCGCGCAGGCATCGAACGAGGATCCGATCCCTCGTGCATTGTCCCTGTACGTGCACGTCCCGTTCTGTCTGAGTCCGTGTTTCTACTGTGGTTGCACGCGCATCATTACCCGCGACCGGCGCAAGGCCGACGAGTACATGCAACGCCTGCTTCGCGAAATAGAAATGACCGCGCCGCTGTTCGACAACGATCGTCGGGTCAATCAATTGCACCTTGGCGGGGGTACGCCGAACTTCCTCGTTGAAGCACAGATGCGAACCTTGCTCGACGCCCTGGCCAAGGGGTTCAACTTCTCCGATGAGGCTGCGCGCGAGTTCGGCATTGAAGTCGATCCTCGCTACGCCAATGCCGAAACCATTCGCATGCTCGGCGAAGTCGGCTTCAACCGGATCTCGCTCGGAATCCAGGATTTCGATCCGGAAGTACAACGAGCCGTCAACCGGATCCAGAGCTTCGATGAAACCCGTGAAGTGATCGAAGCGGCACGTTCGTGCGGGTTCCGCTCGGTCAGTGTCGATCTTATCCACGGCCTGCCGTTGCAGAATACAGCTCGATTTGCCAACACGCTGGAGCAGGTCCTGGCACTGGCGCCCGACCGCATCGCGACCTATTCCTATGCGCACATGCCCGAACGTTTCCGTGCCCAGAAGCAGATCATCGACAGCGAATTGCCTGACGCAGGCACGCGCCTTGCTCTGATCGGGCAGACCGTCGAAACGCTGACCGCGGCTGGCTATCGCTATATAGGGCTTGATCACTTTGCCTTGCCGGAAGATGACCTTTCCTGCGCACAGCGACGCGGAACCCTGCAGCGCAATTTCCAGGGCTATTCGACCCACGGGGATTGTGACCTGATTGGCCTTGGCATGAGTTCGATTGGCCATGTCGGACGCAGCTTTCATCAGAATGCGCGTGACCTGGCCCACTATTACGCAGCCATCGACGCCGGCCACCTGCCCGTGCAGAAGGGCATGGAGCTCAGTGAGGACGACCTGATCCGCGCCGACCTGATCCATCAACTCATGTGTCACGGCGAGCTCGACATCGCAGCCTTCGAGCATCACCACGACATTCTCTTCAATGAGTACTTCGCCGCGGAAATGGAGCGCATGCGGCCACTTGAGGCCGATGGCCTGGTCAGCCTCCAGTCCCGGCGTATCGCCGTGACTTCACGTGGCCGATTCCTGTTGCGCATCATCGCGATGAACTTCGATGCCTACCTGGGGCGTGTCGCGGCTACGACACCGGCATATTCAAGGGCGCTGTGATCCGCGAGGCGCAGAAAGCTCATCCGGCTGCCGGGCAGCAATTCCAATCCAGGTGTAGCCGGGTCGCACCCGAGCATGTCCAATAGCGGCGATGACGAGGATCAGGTCAGCGGCAGGTTGTCCTGATCGCTGACTTCAAGCCGAGCCCACGTAAATATGCAATCTTTCCGGGATGGCACGCCTGCTTGTGCGAAGATGCGCTCCATGTACAAGTCGGAAAAAGTCGTCAACCTGCGGGAGCTGCGGCAGTCCTGTGCCAATTGCGCGCTGAACCAGCTTTGCCTGCCGGCCTCGATCGGTGGAGAAGATCTGCAAAGGCTGGATCATCTGGTTCAGCAGCGTCGGCCCCTGGAGCGCGGCGAACTCTTGTACCGCGAAGGTGACGGGAATCCTTCCTTGTTCGTGGTGCGCTCCGGCTCATTGAAGTCATACGTCACACTGCCCGAAGGTGACGTGCAGATCCTGGGTTTCCATATTGCCGGTGAACTGGTCGGACTCGATGGCCTGGCCGGCAATGGAAACCAGTGCACCACCGAGGCTCTCGAGCGGTCGAGCATGTGCGAGGTTCCACTGGATACGTTGTCGGAAATGGCCGGGCAGGTTCCCGGCTTGCAGCGTCAGTTGTTCCGCGTCATGGGTCGCGAGTTCGGTCGGGAATTCGACCATCCGGTCATGATGGGTCGCAAGCAGGCGATGTCGCGGCTGGCCATATTCCTGCGCAGCCTCTCCGACCGAAGACGCGGTGTCGGTCAGGATCCGCATGAATTGCAACTCAGCATGTCGCGCCAGGATCTGGCCAATTATCTGGGGCTGGTAATCGAGACGATCAGCCGTCTGTTCTCGCGCATGCAGACACTTGGCGTGCTCAAGGTCGACAGGCGTATCGTGCGCATTCTCGATCCGGTCGGCCTCGCCACGCTGGCCGAGAAGCCTGATGATGACAAGGGCTGAAGGCCGGATCTCAACTGCAATCAAACGGCAGCCAGCGTTGCAGCCATGGTGCGTGGCCAACCAGCATCGGCGCTGCCAGCGTGATTGCCGAGCAGGCAATCAGGAAGACGCCGGCTGATTGACGCAGGCCGACACTCGATGTGAAACGCACCAGCTTCGGAGCGCCCCATGACGTTGCCAGCATGGCCGGCAAGGTACCCAGGCCAAAGGCTGCCATGACAGCCGCTGATTGCAGGGGCTGAGCACCCAGCGCGGCAACCAGCAGGATGGTGTAGACGAATCCGCACGGCATCCATCCCCAGATTGCACCGAATCCCAGCGCACGCGGAAAGCTGTCGACCGGCAACAGGCGCTTGCCCATCGGCGCGAGTTTCGGCCATAGCCGCTTGCCGAGGAACGAGCCGGGATCCCGGAATACGCCCAGCATGACCAGCGCCGCAAGCAGCAATGCGGTGGCGCTGGCGATGCGCAGGGCAAGGCGAACCTGGTCGATATCGAGCAATGCGATCAGCGCGCCACCGGCGGTGCCGACCAGCAATCCGGCCAGCGCGTAGGAAAGAATGCGTCCGAGCTGATAGCCAACCAGATACAGGAGTCGGGGTCGGCCTCGGGAATCCTTGCCAGTGGCGACGCCCAGCGCGCCTGCGATCCCGCCGCACATGAGCACGCAATGACCGCTGGCCAGCAGGCCAAGTGCGAACGCTGCGAACAGGCTCATCGGGCTGTTCAACTTTCCGGGCCCTGGTTCGGGTCTTCGATGTCTTCGGAGCCGTCACTGAGCGGCGTCAGTGCGGGCGTGTCCAGATCATCGAACTGGGAATGGTTGACCGCCCAGAAGAATGCCCAGATGCCGAGTCCAAGCAGGATCAGGCTGATGGGGATCAGTAGCAGGATGATGTTCACGGTATTGCACCATGTCCGCTGGTCGGGACGGGAATGCCGCCGTCTTCCGAAAGGGTACCGGGTTGGCGTCCGATGCGCAGTGAATTGAGCAGGACAAGGATCGAACTCAGGGACATGCCGATGGCCGCCAGCCAGGGTGGCACGAAGCCGAGCGCCGCCAGGGGAACTGCGGCCAGGTTGTAGGCCAGCGCCCAATTGAGGTTCTGGCGCAGGCGAACCAGCATTTCGCGAGCGATCGAGCGAGCCTCTCCCAGGCTGTCCAGGCGCGAGGAGGCCAGCAGGATGCCGCTGGCCGCATGGGCCATGGCGCTGCCCTCACCCAGGGCGATGGAGACGTCGGCACCGGCCAGCACCGGCGCATCATTGATGCCGTCGCCGATCATCGCAACGATGTGGCCGTCCCGCCGCAATGCCTCGAGGCGGGCCAGCTTGTCGGCCGGCGTTGCATTGGCCGTGGCCACTTCCAGGTCCAGCTTGCTGGCGATGGCGGCAACGCGTGTGGCATTGTCGCCACTGAGAATTTCGCATCCGATGCCGCTCTTCCGCAGCGAGCGCAGCTGTTCGACAGCACCGGCGCGCAGCTGTTCGGTCATCGGAAAACGAGCGATCAGACCCCGGTCATCGGCAAGGACCAGCGCATCGCCGGGATTGTGGTCTTCATCTCCGGCAGGAAATAAAGTGGCGACGAAGCTCGGGTGGCCGAGAAGATAGTGGACCCCGTCGA
>NZ_JBAWHJ010000200.1:0-7906 GCF_049593775.1 Dokdonella sp.
GTCGAAACTTCTGGTTGTTGGCTAGAAGTCGGCTTCTGCTAAAATTCAGTCATGACTGCCGTAGAGCAAGTCCAGTTCCAACTCTCCAAGCTCTCGCGGCAGGAACTGGCGCGTTTTCGTACGTGGTACTTCAATTTTGATTCGGAAGAATGGGATCGTCAGGTGGAGCAGGACGCGGACACGGGCAGGCTCGACGCCTTTGGCCAAAGGGCACTTCAAGACCACGCTTCTGGTGCATCTAGGCCTGTGTGAAGTAGTTTGACACGCCCTACTTTTGTGGCGCCTATGAAGTACTTCTTTCGAACGTCTGTCTTATTTTCGACCATAGTCGCCGACACCTTTTTTCTGATGACTGCCCATGATTGCAGGCACACAATTTGCCCCTGGCATTGGCCCCCAAGATCGGGTTGTGCTGTTCGATGGGGTTTGTCGGCTGTGTTCTGCCTGGGCTCGGTTTCTGATCCGGTTTGATACGAAGCGGCGGTTCAAGATGGCGACGGTTCAATCGCCGGAGGGTCAGGCGATTCTGGAATGGTACGGGTTTCCTGTTGATACCTACGAAACCATGCTGCTGGTTGAGGGATCGCGCATCTACACCAAGTCCGGTGCGTTCTTCCGGGTGATGCGTCGCCTGCCGTTTCCCTGGCCTGTTTTTTGTGTTGGCTGGATTGTGCCGTGGTTCGTTCGGGACTGGTTGTATGACCGGGTTGCCTTGAATCGGTATGCATTGTTTGGGCGCTACGATACCTGCGTGATTCCAACCAAAGATCACGATTCGAGGTTTCTCGGTGGCTAGGGTGTTTTCAAGTTATTCGATCTGCCGTTGCACGATTGCGTTGGTGTGGCTCTACCACGGCGTGGTGCCGAAGTTGCTTGGGCCGCATGAGGACGAGCTGGCGATGACGATGGCGGCTGGGTTATCGCATGCGAATGCGGTGCATGTGGCCAACGTCACTGGTGTGCTTGAAATTCTGATGGCGATTGCCGTGCTTGTGTTCTGGCGGCAGCGATGGCCTTTGTTGACTACCGCACTGGCCATGGTTGGTTTGTTGCTGGCAGTTGTTGTCATGCAACCGGTGCTGTTATCGGGTGCGTTCAATCCTGTCACGACCAATCTTTCGGTGTTGGCGCTTTCAGTCGTTGCTTTGCAGCTTTATACCATGCGCGAGACTTCGGTCTAGACGCTATCATTCGATGTGCGGGGCGGCTTCGGTTGGCTCTTGATTGCCTGCACCGTGAGCCAGGGCATCGCCCCTTACGGGCCTCCTACGATTGGTGAGAGGCGGAGTGGGCTGTTTGGCAGAGAGCCCAGATTTTAAATGGCCCGATGATTCCTGCTGTTGATTGACTGCTCGGGCGTATCGGCGTCCGTGGCCAATTTCAGAACCCTGTTTAGCTGAGGATGACGTGCAGGCACTCCTGATTTCCACCGCTGCTGTCGCGATTGCCGAGATCGGCGACAAAACGCAGTTGCTGTCGCTGGTGCTGGCTGCGAAGTATCGGCGGCCGGTTCCGATTTGCCTTGGCATTCTGGTGGCGACTTTGGCCAATCATGCGCTGGCCGGCTGGTTCGGCGCTGCGGCGTCTGCGTGGCTGACGCCGGACGTGCTGAAGTGGGTGATCGTTGTTTCGTTCCTTGCGATTGGGCTGTGGACGCTGGTGCCGGACAAGCTCGATGACGTCGATGGTGGCTTGCGACGACACGGCAGCGTGTTTCTGACTACCACTGTCGCGTTCTTTGTTGCCGAGATGGGCGACAAGACCCAGGTGGCAACGGTGGTGCTCGGCGCGCAATACGAGCCGCTTTGGCAGGTGGTCGCCGGAACCACGGTGGGCATGTTGCTGGCCAACGTTCCGGTGGTGTGGCTGGGTGCGCGCTTTGCGGATCGGCTTCCGTTGCGCGCCACGCGTATCGCTGCTGCGGTACTGTTTATTGCGCTTGCCATCTGGGTCGCGCTGAGCTGATCTACGGGCACATTGCGGTGAGGAATCTTTGGAGGATTCGCTTGGTGCGAAGCGATTCGGTCGGTTTTTTTCGGCAAGCGGGTTTGCGTTGCGACAGGCTCGGGGCCAACAAGTTTGAGAAGTTTGTTCTCGCTTCGGTCAGCGCCAATCTCTTTGGTCGAGTTCTAGCTGAAGTGCAGTGGCGAGATCCATTCCGCATGTACGTCGCGAACGATGCCGCGCGCGATGTCGATTCCCAGCAGTGAGATCCGCAAGGGCGGCCGTGCGTCGAGGACGCTCAACCACGGGCGTCGCACACAGTTGAATTCCAGCAGGCGTGCCTGCCAGCTTTGGCCAAGCCGGTTGAGTGCGCGCCGGAGTAAGGTGTGGTGCGTCGGCGGTTCCGGGGAGTTCGCCTCCGAGGGAACGATGTGCAATGCCGAGCTCATTTCATCCCAGGCCAGCACGTCGGAATCGGGCAGCAGGAAGAGTTTGGCCTGGACAGTTCCATTGGGCGAATGAAAGCAGAACCATTCGCGCGGACCGTGTGCGGTGATTGCATGGTGCGCGCTTAGTCGAGTGGTTGCCGACAGAACCGCGAGTGCAGGGTGATCGAGCAGCAAGGTCGATGAAGGCTGCTTGCAGGCTTCGCGATCCTCTGCGCGAACGGGGCGTTCAAGCCAGAGCACCGGCCCGAGTTGCGGCAACCACTCTGCCAATTGTGTCAGGCAGGGTTCGGGAGCCGCGGGCGTGGGCGGCACGCGGGTGGCATGTGCGAACGGCCTGGTGTCGAATCCGTCATCGGATGATGAAGGGTCCGCACAAGGTTCCATGCCGTGGAATCCATCAGTCATCGTGTACCTCGCCTTGGTTCGCCGACACCTCGGGTGCGTCGCGCGTTTGTGCCTGTGTGTGGAAGCGGGGCTCGTGAGCTGGCTGGCGGGATGACCGAGGATGGCGGTTCGGTCACAGGCTGGCTGTTGCGCTGGAGTCTTGGGGGTTTATCGATGCCCCGGGCAAGCAATCGGGCTATTTGGTCAGGATCAGCTTGTCATTGCGGGTCAGGCGTAGCCGATATTCCTGGCCGGCGTGCGCAATCAGGAGTTCCCGGCCACCTTGCAGCAGGCTGGAGCTGTCGACGCGGCTCTTCGGTGCCGTTTGACGATTCGCTTCAGACCCTGGCGCTTGCCAGGCGTCGGCGGTTTGCTCGGTAGGCGGCGGCGACGGATTCGGGCTCAACATGGCGAATTCCTCTGGGCAACAGACCTCAGATGATAATGATTCGCATTTACATGTCAACCAGCGGGTTGCCTGGCAGGCTTTTGAAATTCGCTCAGGCGAGTGCGCGACAAGGCG
This sequence comes from Dokdonella sp., assembly GCF_049593775.1. Classification (GTDB taxonomy): domain Bacteria; phylum Pseudomonadota; class Gammaproteobacteria; order Xanthomonadales; family Rhodanobacteraceae; genus Dokdonella. The sequence continues at coordinate 3,301 of NZ_JBAWHJ010000200.1, forward strand.
GAACGGGCCGAAAAAGCGCAGTTTACATGCGGCGAATGAGCATTTTTAGGCACGTTTCGCCGCCGCGGCGTGCCGACTGAGTAGAATTTCAACAGCCTGCTAGAGGGCGTCGTCGTCCAGTTCGCCGGTACGAATGCGCATTACCTGATCCAGTTGCCAGACGAAAACCTTGCCGTCGCCAATCTTGCCGGTGTTGGCACTCTCGCGGAGGGTTTCGACCACGCGCTCCAGTTGATCTTCGGAGACGGCGATCTCGATCTTGATCTTGGGCAGGAAGTCGACCACGTACTCGGCCCCCCGGTAGAGCTCGGTATGGCCCTTCTGGCGGCCAAATCCCTTGACTTCACTTACTGTAATGCCTTGCACGCCGATATCGGCCAGGGCCTCGCGGACGTCGTCGAGCTTGAAGGGCTTGATGATGGCCATGACCATTTTCATGCGGGCGTCCTGTACCAGTGGGGGTGCCCATGAACTATAACCGGAATCGATTTGTCGAAAACCTTGTAGGAAATTTCTTACAAGAAAATCCGAAAATGCCCACTGTGCTCGCAACCACCTTTGCCTAGACTCGTTCTCCAAGGGAAGGCCCGTCGGCAACACCGCTGACGCAGGCGCTGGGACGCGAGCAGGGAGGCAAGCACGGACGCAGGCAGGGAATCGCATCCGGCCACTTGGACACCAGTCGTCCTTGTGGCCGGAACTTTCCAGGCCACCGCATTCGGCAGCGACCCTGCCATTTCGCCCGGACTACAAGACATCGGGTCTGGGGGTACCATTTGATCAAACTGTCTCCTCCCCTGGAATTCAACATGATCCAAGCCAGCCATATTGATGAACTCGCCCAACGTCTCGCCGCCCTCGTTCCGCCAGGATTGAAGGATGCTCGCGAAGATCTCGGTGCCAATTTCCGTGCTGCGCTGCAATCGGGCTTGAACAAGCTCGACCTTGTCACCCGCGAGGAATTCGATGTGCAGCGCTGCGTGCTGTTGCGCACGCGTGAAAAGATCGAGCAGCTGGAAAGCAAGCTGGCCGCGCTCGAATCCGAACTTTCCGCGCAGCCGCGACACTGATTCTGGCGGCCGCCCTGTCGACGGCCCGATGCTCACAACGGACTTCCGATCATGAGCCTCGCCGTCGTCTACAGCCGAGCCCAGGAAGGCGTCAGCGCGCCGCTGGTGACCTGCGAGGTTCATCTTTCCGGTGGTTTGCCCAGCACTTCGATTGTCGGCTTGCCTGAAACCGCAGTGCGCGAAGCGCGCGATCGTGTGCGCGCAGCCATCCTCAACTGCCAGCTCGACTATCCGCAGCGCAAGGTGACGGTGGGCTTGGCTCCGGCTGATCTGCCCAAAGATGGTGGCCGTTTCGACCTTCCAATAGCGCTCGGCATTCTTGCAGCCAACGGAAGCATTCCCCGCGATGCGCTAGATCAGCACGAGTTCCTGGGCGAACTCGCACTATCCGGTGAACTGCGTGCCATCCACGGTGTGTTGCCCGCGGTAATGCGCGCGGCAAAGACCGGGCGTCGGGTCATCGTGCCTCGGCAGAATGCAGCAGAAGCCGCATTGGTCAGTGGCGTCGACGTGCGCTGTGCCGGCAGCTTGCTTGAAGTCTGTGCCCATCTTTGCGGTCGGTCGCAGCTACCGCGTGCGGAACGCGCCGCGGCTGCCGTGGCGAGTGGCAACGAGCCTGATCTCGCCGACGTGCGTGGCCAGCAACACGCCCGACGGGCCCTCGAAGTGGCCGCGGCCGGCGCTCACAATCTCTTGATGGTGGGGCCGCCCGGCACCGGCAAGACCATGCTGGCCAGCCGCTTGCCCGGTATTCTGCCGCCGCTGGCCGAACACGAGGCGCTCGAACTTGCGGCCGTGAGATCGGTCGCCGGCCTCGGTACCGAAGTGGTGGACTGGATGCGACGTTCGTTTCGCGCACCTCACCACACAGCTTCGGCCGTGGCCCTGGTCGGTGGTGGCTCGGTGCCGCGTCCGGGCGAAGTTTCGCTGGCGCATCACGGTGTGCTGTTTCTCGATGAGCTGCCCGAATACGATCGGCGCGTGCTGGAGGTGTTGCGCGAACCCATCGAGTCCGGACACATCACGATTTCCCGCGCCGCGCGACAGGCGGATTTTCCCGCACGTTTCCAGTTGGTCGCGGCGATGAATCCCTGCCCCTGCGGCTACTTTGGCGATGCTCGCGGCAAGTGCCGTTGCACACCGGACCAGATCACTCGCTATCGCGCACGAATTTCCGGTCCACTGCTGGATCGCATCGACCTGAAGCTGGACATGCCCAGGGTTAGCCACAGCGAACTGCGCGAATCCGGCGCAGGCGAATCTTAAGCCAGCGTGCGTGAACGCGTGACCGCCGCGCGTGAGCGGCAGCTGGCTCGTTCGGGCAAGCCGAATGCGTGGTTGAGCAACCGGGAAACCGAGCGCGACTGTGCACTTGGTGGCCACGAACACGCCTTGCTTGATCGTGCTGTCGAGCGCTTGGGCCTGTCGGCACGCGCCTACCATCGCGTGCTTCGCGTCGCGCGCAGCATTGCGGATCTGAATGGATGCGGGCGTATCGAGGATGTCCACGTGTCCGAAGCCATTCAGTATCGGCGCGGCAGCCTGGCCTGAATCAGTCTGTTCAGACACCTGACATTGTGTACTTGCCTCTGACTCCAATCAGGGAAATCGCTGCAATATGGGGGCTGACAGCGATACACTGACGATTGAATGTCCACTTCCGCCGCCCTTTTGTCCCTTCCCGCCGATCGGCAATCGCCTGATCGCGTCTGTGGTGGCACGCGCGGACTCAGCCATCTCGCCACTGTACTCGCCAGCCAGTCCATCGATTGCGTACTTGCCGTGGTGGTCAGTACGACGGGCGCTTCGGCCCGCGTACGCGGTGCCATGGGCCTGTTCGACGCCAGCGGCTATCGCGCAGGATCACTCGCTGGCGGATCGCTGCAGCAACGCCTCGGCGACGCTACGCGATCGGTGCTGAATTCAGGCAAGGCTGAGCTGGTCTCGATCGATGCAGCCCACGACAGCAGCAACGCGTCCGGGCTGCCCAGTGACGCGGGAACGATCCAGATCCTCATGCTGCCGATGCCGGCCTCCGATTCACCGCTACGCGAGGCGCTTGGAAACGCATGCGATCGCTGTGCATGGCTTCGCGTGCGGGTGGACCTCGGTGATGAAAATGCCAGCCGTGGCGAATTGGGCTTCGGCGAAGCGCGCACCGGGCCAGATCTGTACGCATTCGATCGAAGCGGCCATTCCTGCGATGGTCCGCTCGGGTTTTCGCGCGCAGTCAGTCTCAGTTTTGCGCCTCCTCCGCGAATCGCCTTGGTCGGCTGCGGCCCGGAATCAAGACCCATAGCGCGGCTGGCCCACCTTGTCGGATGGTATGTGGAAGCCATCGACAGTCGGCGTGACGCCCTGATGGCATTCGCCGGCGATGCGGTCGATTTCCAGCACGCGGTCGACCCCGAAGAATTGGTCGGGTTGCTGGCCGAGCGCCATTTCGATGCGGTCATCCTGGGTGGGCACGATCTCGACCTCGATGGACGCAACCTTGTCTGCCTTGGTGCATCGGGCGTCGGCTACGTCGGCTTGCTGGGCGCACCCGAGCGTCGCGATGCTCTGCTTTCCAGGGTGGGTGACATCATCGCCACGCAACTCGAACTGCGCCTCTACGCGCCGGCCGGATTAAGCCTGGGTGGGGATGGACCGGAAGCCGCTGCGCTATCGATCATCGCCCAGTTGCAGCACTACCTCGCACACGACGTGCATGTCTGATAGTGGCAGGCAGCGGCACGGCGTCATCGTGCTCGCGGCTGGCTCATCGACGCGCCTGGGCCAGGCAAAGCAGTTGCTGACCATCGATGGCGAAACACTGGTCCATCGCGCCGTTCGCATCGGGCTTGAAACCAACCCTGTCGACTGTGTCGTTGTCTGCGGCGCCGACGCTGAAATGATCAAGGCATCGGTGGCCGATCTGGATTGCCGCGTTGTCAGCTGCGCGGATTACCGCAGCGGCTTGTCGGCATCGATGCACACCGGGTTGGCCGCGTTGCGTTCCGACTGCGCGGCAGCCCTGATCCTGCTCACCGATCAGGCCGCACTCGATGCCGATCACCTGCGCCAACTTTGCGAAAGCTGGCGATGCGATCCGCAGCGTGCCGCCGCCAGTGGTTACGCCGACACGGTTGGTGTGCCAGCGATGTTGCCGAGAAGCTGGTTCCCGGAACTGGCAAGGACACACGGCGATCGTGGGGCGCGTGACTTGCTGCGCGCTCGATCCGATGAGGTGGATGTCAGTGCCGCGCCGGAACTGGCGCATGACATAGATACGCCTGGTGATCTGGTCGAATCCGGGATCCTGAAGGGTTGATGTAGTGCCCTTGTTTCAGCTTTTGTAGGAGAAGGCTTCAGCCTCGATGCCCTGCAGTGAATTGCGACAACAGCATCATGGCTGAAGCCATTTCCTACAAAAAATCGCATGGCGTGCTTGGGCGGCCCCGCTACTCAGCTTTCTTCATCCCCCCGCCATTCGCCCACACACTGTTGAGCGGATCGAATTCCACTTCATCGATCAGCTCTCCGCGCCAGCCGAA
>NZ_JBAWHJ010000201.1:0-1568 GCF_049593775.1 Dokdonella sp.
GAGCCACTGCGCGAGCGTTTTGCCGAGCACATGGAGCGGCATCGCCTGAAACGCGAAATCATTGCCACCGCTGTGACCAACTCGATGGTCAATCGCATGGGTGCCACCTTCATGCTGCGCATGCAGGAAGACACCGGCCAGCCACCGGCTGCCGTCGCCAAGGCCTTCAACATCGCGCGTGAAGTGCTTGAAGCTCGCGGCCTCTGGGCATCCATCGAAGAACTGGATGGCAAGGTCAATGGCAATGCCCAGATCGATGCCAACCTGACGATCTGGAGGCTGCTGCGCAAGATGACGCGCTGGCTGCTCAATCATCCCGGTGAAGTGCATGACATCGCGGCGGCCGTGGATCGCTACTGGCCGGTCATGAACGAACTCAAGTCACGTATCGACGGTGTAGTCAGCGCGACCCACCGCGCAACGTTTGATGCCAGCCGCGCACGCTGGATCGAGCAGGGCTTCCCGGCCGATCTGGCTGACCAGCTTTCTCACCTTCCCGCATTGAACTCGGCCATGGACATCGCCCTGGTTGCCCAGGAAAGCAAGCAGAGCGTCGCCGAAGTGGCCTCGGTCTACTTCGCCGTTGGCGAGGCCCTCAACTTGAAGTGGCTGATGGACAAGGTCGAGGAGCTGCCGGTGGAAACCCGCTGGCATGCGCATGCGCGTGGATCGCTGCGTGACGAATTGAACTCGCAGCAACGTTCCCTGGTGTCGCAGATGCTGGCCATCGAAGGTGCAGGCGATGGCGCGCATCGTGTGGCCGCGTGGATAAACAGGGATGACCCGGTGCTGAAGATGACCTTGTCGACCTTGTCCGACATGCGCAGCCAGGTGGTCATCGACTATCCGATCGTGTCGGTAGCCGTGCGTCGCCTGGCACAGTTGGTCTAAAGGGAATGACGAAACGTTGGAATCGGTCTTGAGTTTGTGCCATTCGGTCCAAAAGGAATTGCGCACACGAAAATCCGGCACTTCGCAGGAGATGTCGTCAGGCCCGATGCTCTTCGGTAAAAAGAGAAAAACAATTGCCGCTTGAGCCCCTCGTGCGAAATGCGTGTGACATGTCGCGTCTGCAGGAGGCATGTCAGGGGCGATGCTTTCTGGCGCATCGCGCATGGTAGACGCGGGCGAGCGAGAGCCATGTTTTAGGCACGCCTGCTGTTGGTGGGGGTCGCCCGTCCGCCCGGTCTGCTAGAGTCGGCCCTGCCGTATCGAGCGGCGCGAACGATTGGGGAGAGTGACCGTGAGTCAGCGCATTGCCCTGGTGGCCGCTCATGGCGACGAGGCCCAGAAGCAACTGGCCTTGCTCAAGGAGCGCTACGGCGATACCGCGCCGGAAGACGCCGACGTCATCGTTGCCCTGGGTGGTGACGGCTTCATGCTGCGCACCCTGCATCGTCATCTTTCACTGGGCAAACCGGTCTATGGCATGAAGCTTGGCACGATCGGCTTCCTGCTCAATCCGTTCCATCCGGACGATCTGCACGATCGTCTCGCCCGCGCCCAGGCAACCGTCATGCATCCGCTCAGCATGAGCGCGCATTCCGAATCCGGCACCACCGTCGAGG
>NZ_JBAWHJ010000202.1:0-24368 GCF_049593775.1 Dokdonella sp.
AACTGCTCCTGCGTTGCTGGCATACCGGCCATCCATGGCCATCGCCAGCAACTGCTCCTGCGTTGCTGGCATACCGGCCATCCATGGCCATAAAGCAGAAGGCCCGCTCAGTGGCGGGCCTTCTGCGTGTGTATGGTGTGTAACCCTCAGTGCACGCGATGCCCGGATGTGGTGCGCGCATTATTATTCGTGCCCTCGATCGGAGCAGTCATGGCGGGGTTCGAACGGATAGAGACAGTGAACATGTGCAGCACTACATCAGATCGAGATGAACATGACAAGCCCGTTTCTTGCGAGAAATACTTGCACATGAAACCAGCACTCCTTCTGATTCTTCTGCTCGGCTCGTTCTCTGTGGCCGACGCGCAGGATGCGAACATCCATCGCTGCATCGGCGCCAACGGTGAACCCACCTTCAGCGACCAGAAGTGCGCCCAGTCCGGCTTGGCCGTGGCCCCATCCAAGCCCGCGACGTCGGCGAATGTTCTCGATCCCACTCTGCTGCCTTCAATCAGCCTGCCGACCGTCACGCAGACCTGCCCGACTTCGGCCGAGGACTTGCGTGACCGGGTCGTCGCCAACTTCGGATCGGGAAGCGGGGTTGGATTGTCCGGACTCTTCCTCTGGGATGGGTTCGGCCAAGGCTCGTCCATGGCCCCATTGAAAGAGTTGGCTATCATGCTCGGCGAGCCACTGATCTCCATCGAACTGGACGCCTACGCCGATGTTGCCGACGTGGTCCACAGTCCACGGTCACGTGTCCGCTCGACCGGTCCCATATCGCATGAACTGGTCATCAGGACCATGGCGGAACAGGAGCGCCGGGTGCCCTACGAAGCCGTCAGGCGATTCGAGATGACCGAAAACCTGGGCTGTTGGTGGCTGCGCCTGCCTTGATCGGACCGGGATGGCGCACTCGTGTTCGCGGCGCATGATCCCGCCGGTTATCATTGGCGGCTCACGATCAAGGAATCCGACATGGCTGCGACCTACCCCGAGTTCATCTGGCAGAACGGCAAGATCAAGCCCTGGGCGGAAGCGACCGTCCATGTGATGGCGCATGCGCTTCACTATGGCTCCTCGGTTTTCGAGGGAATCCGCAGCTACGAGACACCCAACGGCCCGGCAATCTTCCGTCTGACAGACCATCTCAAGCGCCTTTACCTGTCGGCCAAGATCTACGACATCGTCATCCCCTACACGATCGACGAGCTCGCCGCAGCCTGCCGTGAAGTGGTCATCAAGAACGGCCTGACCAAGGCCTACCTGCGACCAGTGGCATTCCGCGGCCTGGGTGGTTTCGGCTTGTCCGCCGATACACCGACCGATGTCGCCGTGGCAACCTGGGAGATGGGCCCCTACCTCGGACCTGATGTGCTCGAGAAGGGAATCGATGCCTGCGTTTCGAGCTGGAACCGGATGGCCCCGAACACGGTACCGACCGGTGCCAAGGCCGGAGGCAACTATCTTTCCGGACAATTGATTGCTCGCGAAGCGCGTCGACTCGGTTTTGGCGAAGGTATCGCCCTGGCATCCACCGGCCTGCTCAGCGAAGGCGCTGGCGAAAATCTTTTCCTCGTTTTCGATGGCCAGTTGCACACGACGCCAGCGAGCGCGGCCATCCTCAACGGCATCACCCGACATACACTGATCACGCTGGCTCGCGAGCAAGGCATCGAGGTCGTCGAACGCGACATGCCGCGTGAATACCTCTACATGGCAGACGAGATCCTGATGTGCGGAACCGCGGCTGAGGTCACACCGATCCGCTCGGTAGATGGCAAGCCTGTCGGCAGCGGCATGGCCGGACCCCTGACACGCAAGTTGCAGGCACTGTACTTCGGCCTGTTCACCGGCGAGACCCAGGATCGCTGGAACTGGCTCGACCCGGTAGCCTGATCGCTCGATTCAACCGATAGGACGATAGTCGAACTGCAGGGTCGCCACGGCGCCGCCCTGCGGTCGTGGCGCAAGGGTGACGTTCCAGCCATACAGCTCGCAAAGTCGGCGAACGATGGCCAGACCAAGTCCCGCACCCTTGACCAGTGTGGTACCACGCTCACCACGCTCGAAAAGACGCTCGGCATCTTCGGCTGCAATACCGGGGCCGGTATCCTCCACGGCCACGCGGCCATGCCCGATGATCACGCAGACCTCGCCCGTCTGCGTGTATTTGAATGCATTGCTGATCAGGTTGGTCAGAGCCACGGCGACCACGGACGAAGGCGCCGCCGTCAGCAGCGGCTCTTCAATTTCGAGCCTGACCTCTACCGGCTTGTTGCCGAGATGCGGTCGACTGATATCGATGACCTGTTCGGCCACCTGGGCGACGTCGGTGGTTTCGCCATCTGTGGGACCCTGACGTTCGCTGCGCGAGAGCAACAGCAGGGCATCGGTCAACTCGGTGGACTGGCGGACTGCACGTTCGATCCTGCGCAAGCGCTCCTGCGCTTTCTCAGGAAGCGCCTGGCCCATCATCAATTCTGTCGTCGATGCAATCACCGCCAGGGGCGTGCGCAATTCGTGGCTGACGTCGGCGTTGAATTCCCGATCGCGCTCGACAAGATGGGTCAATCGCTCGGAATAGTCATCAAGCGCCAATGCCAACTGACCGACTTCGTCGTCAGCGAATCGAGGCGCCATCGGCGTGTAGGTTCCGGACTTGCGCAACTCACGCAAGCGTCCAGCCAGTTCCGTGACCGGGCTCATTACCCGCGAGGACAGCCACAGGCCCATGACCAGCGACAGCAGGGCGAACACAAGCACGGTAATGACGAGAACGACGAGCAACTGACGCTCGGTCAGCTTTTGTGAAGCCTGGTCAAAACGCAGGTAGGCCCAGAAATCGTCGTCCTTGTAGACCGCCAGCTTGTATGAGCGCGTTTGCCCGGACGCATCGAGGTCATCAATGTCATAGACGCCTGAATCGAAGGACTGCCAGGCAAAGGGAACCGTAGCGGTGCGCCCGGCGCGCACGATCTGCGCTTCGAACAGCGACATGCTCCAGCGTGCATCCGGTTGCGGAAACTCACGCTTGAAATCAACGAAATGGACAAGTTCGCGGGTAAGGGTCTCGTTGATGATCTGATCTTCCATGCGCACGCGCAGGTAGATCGTCGCCGCAGCGAAGAGCGCAGTCAGGCCGAGGCCGAACAGCGCAAACGAGATGATTATCCGACTGCGGAGCCTACGCCGGTACTGCATCCGGATCGACCATGACGTAGCCAATGCCGTGACGAGTCTGAATAAGCGGCTTGTCGAAAGGCTTGTCGATCGCGGCACGCAACCCGTGAATGTGCACGCGCAATGAATCGCTGTCGGGCAGTTCCTCGCCCCACACGCGGGTTTCCAACTCCTGGCGGGTTGCCACGGACGGCGCCTTGTCCATCAGGGCTTGCAGCAACTTGAGTCCGATCGGATTGAGCTGGATGGATTTCCCGGCGCGAATCACGATCAGCGTATCGAGGTTGTAGCTGAGATCAGCCAGCTTGAGCACGCGGCTCTTGATGCCCTTGCCGCGTCGTCCAAGCACTTCGATGCGGGCAGCGAGCTCCTGCAACGCGAAAGGCTTGACCATGTAGTCGTCGGCTCCGGAATCGAAACCGGTCAGTTTCTGCTCCAGGGCATCACGCGCCGTGAGCATCAGCACCGGGGTCTGACGCCGGGCTTCCTGGCGCAGCTTGCGGCAGACTTCGAGACCATCCATGCCAGGCAAACTCAGGTCGAGCACGATGGCATCGAATTCGTTGACCACGGCGAGATGAAGTCCGGTGACGCCGTCACCCGCGAAATCGACCACGTGGCCACGATCGGCGAGGAAATCACCAATGTTTGCAGCGATATCGCTGTTGTCTTCTATGACGAGGATGCGCATGAGGTCCCTAGCTTAACTCGGATGTTCACAAAATGATGCCGGAGCAGAATGGATTCTTCATGGAGTTTCTGCCGATGGAATCTGCCCCGGACTCCAATTCCCGTGTCGGGAAACCGGTCTGAGTCGTCGCGCGCCGTCAACGCCGGCGAGAACCGGGGAAGACCCAGGAACTAAGTACCGAATGTGGAAATCCGAGGATTCAATGGGGAGGGGTCGCAAGCAACACGAATAAAATAGCCCAAGGAGGTGCCTTTGGGGGAACACACCTCGCTTGGGCCAAAGAAGCTACTGCCCCGATTACCGTAATCTGCCTGTGACCTGACCTTACGTTAGGAGTGTCGAGCAGAACCTACAGTGAGCGGGACTATAGGCAGCAGGAGCTTAAATGGAGGTTAAGCGCCCCTCATTCTTCTGTTAACCCTAATAATCATCCAATTGCGCGATCGCGCGCCCCCCTGTCCTGGTCGACGCCTGCTCACGTCAAGGGCGTTCCGCCTGCACCGGCTTCGACCTGGGCCATGATGATTCCGGCGATATCCAGTCCGGTCGCCTCCTCGATACCTTCGAGTCCGGGCGATGCATTGACTTCCAGTACCAGCGGCCCGCGCTTCGAACGCAGCAGGTCCACCCCGGCCACCCCGAGCCCCATGATGGCTGCGGCACGCAACGCCACCGTTTTCTCCTGTTCGGTCAGCTCGACACAACTGGCCTTGCCGCCACGATGCAGGTTGGCGCGAAAGTCACCTTCCGGGGCCTGCCGATGCATGGCCGCAGCCACTTCGCCACCCACGACGAAACAGCGCAGGTCGCCACCTCCGGCTTCTCCGATGAATTCCTGCACGACAAAATTTGCGTACAAGCCGCGAAACGCCTCGATCATGCCCTGTGAAGACGAGCGCTTCTCGGCGAGAAGTACCCCCTGCCCTTGTGCGCCTTCGTTGAGCTTGATTACATGTGGCGGATCACCCAGCATCTGGAGCAGGTCGGCGGTATCGTCGGGGTAGTCTCCGAACACCGTTATCGGCAAGTCGATACCTTCGCGCGCGAGCATCTGCAGTGATCGCAACTTGTCTCGCGCACGCAACACGGCATCGGAACTGTTCGGCGTGTAAACGCCCATCATCTCGAACTGGCGCAGCACGGCGGTCCCGTAGAAAGTGACCGACGATCCGATCCGCGGAATCACGGCATCAAACCCTTCAAGCACGCTGCCCTTGTAGTGCATCTCGAACTGGCCGCAAGAAATGCGCATGTAGCAACGCAAGGGATCGAGCACGCGCACGACATGCCCCCTGCTCCGACCGGCTTCCACCAGTCGTTTGGTCGAGTACAGTGACGCGTTGCGTGAGATAATCGCAATCTTCATGGGAATTCCGAATAGGCCGGGGTTTGCGAAGTGCCGGCTGTGAGGTAGACGAATCGTTGGAAAGCGAACTTGCGTCAATGCCGCGGGCGCCGTCGGAGGACGGGGCACTGCATGGCAGGGTGCGAGCCCGATGATGGGCGTAAATCCTGGGCGGCCAGGGCCTCGAGCAGTGGAGCGGGTGAAGGGAATCGAACCCTCGTCAGTTGCTTGGGAAGCAACAGCTCTACCATTGAGCTACACCCGCACGGGGAACAGATTATCCACGTGCTCGCGCGGCCGGCAAGCGTTCCCGGCAAAGAGAACCTGTTTCGACACCCAGTCGCGTGGCCACCGGACATGCGTCGGCGCCAGGAGGGTTTTCCCATGGACGGTTCTCGTTCAGGCTGGATACGTTCAGATAGACGTGCCGAAATCAGTTCGCCATTGCGTTCTGGTGTTTCGGATCTACCGGAGACCGCCATGTCGATTTTACGCCCCACGTTGCCAGTTCCCTGGCTTGTCGTTTCCATGATCGCCCTGCTTGGCATGAGCAGCCATGTACTCGCCGATCCGCCTATGCGGGTAGCCAGGACCAGCTATGTCAGCGGAGAGGTCAGCATGCAGCCCGCCGGACTGGATGAATGGACCCAGGCCTTGGTCAACCGCCCCTTGAGCACGGGTGATGCGCTGTATCTCGACCGGGCGTCGCTGGCCGAACTGGATATCGGCGCGGCATCAATTCGCATCAACGAACGTACATCGCTGCGCATTCTCGACCTCGATGACCAGCGCGCACAAATTGAACTGACCGCGGGAACGCTGAGCCTGACCGTGCGTAATGTCTACGAAGGTCAGTATTACGAAATCGATACACCGACCCTGGCCTTCGTTGCAGAACAGCCAGGCGTCTATCGCGTGGATATCTCCCCGACCGGCGATTCGACCATGATCTCGGTTATCGACGGCAACGGCATTGTCTACGGTCGCGACAACGCGAGTTACAGCGTCGATGATGGCCGCTCCTACCGCTTCTACGATTCCTCGCTGGACGACTATCAGGTACTCGGCCTGCCAGAGCAGGACGACTTCGATCGTTGGTGCCTGCAACGTGCACAGCGTTACGACCAGTCACAATCGCGCCGCTATGTCTCTGAAGATGTCATCGGCTATTCCGACCTGGATGAGTACGGTTCCTGGGGCACGGCAGCGACTTATGGATCGATCTGGTACCCGACTCGCGTCGATGCCGGTTGGGCGCCATACCGCAACGGTCATTGGGCATGGATTGATCCCTGGGGCTGGACCTGGGTCGACAACTCTCCATGGGGCTTCGCACCATTTCACTATGGTCGCTGGGCCTATGTCGGCTCGCGTTGGGGCTGGGTGCCCGGGCCGCGTCGAGTGCGTCCCGTCTATGCACCCGCACTGGTCGCATTTGTCGGCGGCGGCGGCTTCGGCGTAGGCATCTCTACCGGCCCGGTGGGCTGGTTCCCGCTTGGCCCGCGCGATGTATACGTGCCTTGGTACCAGGGCTCCCGGAACTATTTCAACAACATCAACGTGCGCAACACGACGATCATCAACAACACCTACATCACCAACGTGTACAACGACTACTCGCGCGGACGCCCGATCACCAACGGCAACTACGCCTACCGCAACAACGACAGTGCGTACACGGCGGTGCCACGTGATGCATTCGTCAACGCCCAGTCGGTAGAGCGTGCGCGAGTGCGGGTGAATCGCTCGGAACTCCAGCAGGCCCAGGTCGTCAGCCGGATGCAGATCGCGCCTACCGCGCGCAGCTTCGCCGGCGGCAGTGCTGCGCGCGGCAATGGCGGGGCACGGGTACGCACGGCTGACTTCGATCGTTCGGTGATTGCGCGTACGGCTCCGCCGGCTCGCAAGCCCGATGCACAAGCACGCATTCAGGCGATCTCCCGCAACGAAAACCAGCCGCTTGCCGCGAACGAGATGCGAGAGCTGTCCGCACGCAAGCCGCGCACCAGCGAAAAGGGAGGTGCTCGGGTGCAGGTCGTTGGAAACAGTCGCGACGTCGGCGCGCGTGCCAAGCCCTTGCCGGCAACGAGTCCTGCGCAGGCCCAGGGCCGCCCGACACGCACGGCTGCCGGTCGCAATCCGGCGAGCCCGGAACCCGCCCGCAAACCTGTCGCTACCGAGGTGAAGGATCGCCCCGTTCCATCCAGACCGACTCCACAACCACGTCCGGTAGCCGATGGCACCAAGGGCAGCGATTTCTCGCCAAATCGCGAGAAGCCTGCCCAGCGCACCAACCCTGCACCCGCACCTCGCAGTGAGGTCCCTGCACGAGCACCTGTCCAGCAGAAAGTGGTGACCAGCCCGCGCAGCAAACCCGTCGGGACCGTGCGTGAGCAGCCGGCGCAGCCTCCTCAGGCACAAGGCCGAAGCAATACGCAGCCCAAACCCGCAACACGCTACGAGCCGGCACAACGCGTGCCACAGCCATCCAAGCCGCGCGAAGTGGAGCAGCGTCCGACTGTGCAGCCGCGTCAGGTCCAGAAACAGCCTGCCACGCCTCAGCCACAGAAGCGCGAAGTGCAACCGCGTCAGGTACAGACGCAACCCGCTCCGCCTGTACAGAAGCGTGAGGTGCAGACGCGACCGACCCCGCAGCCACGCCAGATACAGCAACAACCTGCTCCACAACCACAGCAAGGTCGGCAGGCCCAGCCACAACGGCCACCCGCTCAGGCTGCTCCCCAACGTCAGGAGCGCAAGCCATCCAAGTCCGATTCGGACGACGACAACGACAGCAAGAACGAGCGCAAGCAGCGCGGCAACTAGTCACGCGCATACCTGACGACACCTATGTAGAACACCCAACAACGCCACGGCCTGCCGTGGCGTTGTTGCATTCACACCGGCTTGCCCTCCTTTGACAATGATCCGGCAGACTGTCTGCCGGTGTTGCAACGCAGCCATCGACGCTAGAATGCAGGCATGAAAATCACCCTGAATGGCGACGAGCAGGAAATTGGCGAGGAAATGTCCTTGCTCGAGCTGCTTGAATCGTCGGGTTTTCGAGGAAAACGGGTCGCGGTCGAAATCAATCGCCAGATCGTGCCACGCAGTCTGCATGCCGAACGCCGTATCAATGCCGGTGATCGGGTAGAGATCGTTCACGCGATTGGCGGAGGCTGATCCAGGTCGAATGCGATTACCCGCTTCCGATTTCTCATTGAGCCACCCTGCTCTGCCTGAATTCGCAACCACTCCTGAACCTGATGAATGACGCAATGAACCACTCCGACAACGACACGCTCGTGATCGCCGGCCGGCACTACCGCTCGCGCCTGTTGACCGGCACCGGGAAGTTCAAGGACCTGGAAGAAACCCGACTTGCGACAGAGGCTGCCGGAGCTGAAATCGTCACTGTGGCAATTCGCCGAACCAATATCGGCCAGCATCCCGATCAGCCGAACCTGCTTGATGTGCTGCCGCCCGAACGCTACACCATTCTTCCGAACACAGCGGGTTGCTACACGGCCGACGATGCGGTCCGCACCTTGCAACTGGCACGCGAGCTGCTCGATGGACACAAGCTGGTCAAGCTCGAAGTACTCGGTGACCAGAAAACTCTTTTCCCGGACATGATCCAGACCCTGGATGCCGCAGAGCGTCTGGTTGCGGATGGCTTCGACGTCATGGTCTACACCACCGATGATCCGCTGCTTGCACGACGACTCGAAGAAATCGGCTGCGTCGCGATCATGCCACTGGCTGCACCGATTGGTTCCGGCCTTGGCATTCAGAACCGCTACAACCTCATGGAGATCGTCGAGAACGCCAAGGTGCCGGTATTGGTGGACGCCGGCGTGGGCACTGCATCGGATGCCTCGATCGCGATGGAACTCGGCTGCGATGGCGTACTGATGAATACCGCGATTGCCGGCGCACGCGATCCGGTATTGATGGCACACGCAATGAAGCTGGCGATCCAGTCCGGAAGGGCGGCATTCCGTGCCGGACGCATCCCGCGCAAGCGCTATGCATCCGCATCCAGTCCGATCGACGGCACGATCGGCTAGAAAGAATGACCGACCCCCGTCACGCCAGCCGCCCTCCTGAATCGCAGCAGCCTGGTCGCCGTGTGCGCAGCTTCGTGCTGCGTCAGGGGCGGATCACGCCGGCGCAGCAACAGGCCTTCGATTCACATTGGTCGCGCTTCGGTCTCGATTTTGCACCTGCGCAAGTCGACCTCGCTGCGCTGTTCCCGAAGTCCGCGCCTGTGGTGCTGGAGATCGGCTTCGGCAATGGCGAACAGTTGCTGCATGCGGGAATCCACGAGCCGGACAAGAATTTCATCGGCATCGAGGTCCACCGCCCAGGTGTCGGGCGCCTGATGAATGGCCTTGCCGAAGCGGACATCGACAATGTCCGCATCAGCAACCACGACGCCGTAGAAGTGCTGGAGAAGCAGATTCCTGTGGCGTCGCTGGCGGAGGTTCGCATCTATTTTCCAGATCCCTGGCCAAAGAAACGCCACCACAAGCGCCGCCTGATCCAGCCAGAGTTCGTCAAGTTTCTTGCCACGCGCGTAGCCGCTGGTGGAATGCTTCACCTGGCCACCGATTGGGCCGAGTACGCCGAACACATGCTCGAAGTGCTCGATTCGAGCAGGGAATGGCGCAACCGGGCCGGTCTCGGGTCATACTCTCCGGCACCAGCATGGCGCATCAACACGCACTTCGAGAAACGTGGCGTCAAGTTGGGACACGGAGTGTGGGACCTGATCCATGAAAAAATCTGAGACTGCACTCCCTCCGCCTGCAAGTTTGCTCCTGGGATCATAGATCAGCGCAATGGACATGAGCCTGACCTTGACCACCGACATGGCCCTCGTTCTTGGCCTGCTGGTTTTCACTGTGATCATGCTCGTGCTGGAATGGGTGCGCGGCGACCTTGTCGCGCTGCTGGTCATCGTCGTCATCGGCGTTACCGGACTGATGCCGGTCGAACAGCTCTTCGACGGATTTGCCGGCAATGCCGTGATGTCCCTGATCGCCGTCATGATCATGGGTGCAGGTCTCGACCGCACCGGGCTGCTCGGCAAGGCGGCGTCGTTCATCCTTCGACTGGCTGGCGGTGTCGAAACGCGCGTCTCGCACCTGGTCAATGCCATGGTCGGCAGCATGTCGGCGATCATGCAGAGCCAGGCGCTGGCGACGCTGTTCATGCCCGTTGTCAGCCGACTCAGTTCACGTACCGGCATCCCCCTGAAGCGGCTGCTGCTGCCGATGGCCTGCTGCATCCTGGCTGGCACCAACATCACGATGATCTCGAATTCGCCGCTGATCCTGCTCAACGATCTGGTCGCCAGCGCGAATCGCAATCTTCCTCCCGGTGCGCAGAGCATCGAGCCTTTCGAACTGTTCGCCATTGCTCCGATCGGCATCCCCTTGCTGCTGGTGGGTCTCGGCTACTTTGCCATTCTCACGCCACGGCTCTGGCCCAGCGAAGAAGAGAAGCAGAAAGTCACGCCCGGCCGCACTGAAACCTACTTTGCCGAAATGTACGGGATCGACGGCGAGGTGATGGAACTGACTGTGACAGCCGAGAGCCCCATGGTCGGCATGAGCGTTGTCGAAGCCGAGCGGCTGCATGGCGCGCCGCTGATCCTGGCCCTGAAGACGGGCAACGAGGCGCGTCTCGCACCACCCGCCGATCAGATGATCTGGGTCGGCAGCGTGCTCGGCGTGCTCGGCAAGCGCGAGGAAATCAACGAATTCGCCAACAATCAGTTGTGCCGCGTGCAATCTCGCCTGCGCAACTTCGGAGACATGTTCAACCCTACCCGCGCCGGTATTTCCGAAGTGGTGATCGCTCCCAACTCTCGCTGGATCAAGCAGCTGGTTGGAGACCTGCGCCTGCGCAAGCGGTTTGGTGTCAGCGTGCTTGCAGTCACTCGAGGCGAACAGGTATTTCGTGAAGACGTGCGCGAAGTTTCACTGCGGCCAGGCGATACGCTCGTATTGCACAGCCTGTGGCGGGATCTGACCCTGGCCGCCGAATCTCGCGACTTTGTCGTCGTCACCGACTATCCGCAGGAAGAACAGCGTCCGAGCAAGATCTGGCATGCCGTGATCTTCTTCGCCCTGGCAATGGGGCTGGGCCTGTTTACCGACCTGAAGCTGGCGGTAGCCATGTTGGTGGGTGCGGTCGGCATGCTGCTGGCCGGCGTACTGAGCATGGATGAGGCGTACCACGCCATCAACTGGAAGACCATTTTCATTCTGGCCTGCCTGATTCCGCTGGGCGCTGCCCTGGACTCGACGGGTACGGCCGCATGGATGGCGCAGGAAGTGATGGTCTACCTGGGCGACTTGCCCCAATGGGTCATCCAGGCCTTCATCGCCATTCTTGCGTTGGGCTTTTCCCAGGTCATCTCGAACGTGGGCGCAGCCGTGATGATGGTGCCGATGGCAATCAACATCGCACTCGCATCCGGCGGCAATCCGGCTGCCTATGCGTTGATTGTCGCCATCTCGACATCGAATACATTCCTTCTGCCCAGTGCAAATCCGGTTCTGCTCGTCATCGCCGGCCCGGGCGGATACAAGACCAGGGATTTCCTCAAGGTTGGCCTGCCACTGACCGTGCTGATTCTCGCGACGACCCTGATTTCGGTCAATCTGGTCTTCAATCGCAGCTGAGCTCGATTCAAACGACGCATTGGCAACGACCGGCTGCGCACCGGAACCCCAGTCCGATTTCGGCTTGCCCACACAGGCGGAGCCCGGACCCGGGCATGCTGGTGGATCTCCGCAGAGGATACTTTCAGCCCCGGAATTCCGGGGCGACATGGAACACGCCCATCACGCCACAAAGGCGACTGGTCTGGAGTTGGCTGAATCCGCCACCGAAACGAGACCACAGGCGCGACTATCAAGGTTCTGGCCATGATTCGCCCTGGTGCCAGATGCCCGGGGAAACGGGTTAGGCGCTATTCGCCAATTCTCGACGGCCGCCCGGCATCATGGTCAGCGCCAGCAGAGACTGTCGCTGACGAACCTTCATGGTGACGCTGCAATACCGCGACCTTCCGCAATCAGAGCGTACCTCCACCGAGCACGATCGTATGCGCCGAAGTTTCCACTCGAGGCTCCGCGTTCATTGCGATACTGCCGGCGTCATACGGGCGACACACCCTCGAACCGGTTTGCACCACGCACGCACCATCGATCTCGCTGTCCAGCGCATCAATGTCATCGGTTCTTGATGTTGCCGCTGCGCGCTCTTCAGCCTTGAACGCCAACCCGGTTCCACGTCCAGGCCTGCACAGATGCGAGCCGGTGGGGGTTATGCAACCGTCACTGTCCTCTTCACCAAGTGCACGCGATGCGCTGACGAATTCGAAGTCCTGCCGGAAACTCTTGCCGCTCTTGTCGGAAACGCTTTTTGGATCAAATTTCCATTGACGCAAGGCGTTTCTGGCAGCGACGGCAAACGCACCCTGGACATCGCCTGAAACGCTGCGAATGTTGCGCACCCGTCCGCCGCGGTCGATGGAAAATTCAAAGCCCACCTTGGCATACGACCCGCTCCTGCCATTGTCGGGATAGTCGGGCGGGACCTGGTGCAGCAGCACTGGAGCGTTTGATGCAACGGCAGCTGGGGTCGGGTCAACGCCCGGTGACTTGGGTTCCAGGTCGGCGATGCCGGGCAGCGCCAGTGGCTCGGCACCGATGTGCTCGCCAGCCGGAATCGCTGGCGTCAGGACAGGCAGGCTGACCAGCACGTCGACCGGTGCGGGCGGCGTGCGCGTGGTGCGTGCTTCGCCAACTACGTCTGCTGATGGCTGTTCTTGAAGAATCGGCGCGATGGAGACGGGTGCCCTGATGGCCGCAAATTCCATTGCTTGCTCGCTCGGGCTGAATGCTATGCCCACTGGAGCGAGCGACACGCGAAATGGCGTCGGCTGGTCAAACACATCGGCTGATGCCGCAGTATCGGTTGGCGGCACCATGATGGCGGCGAAAATTGCAATCGCACAACCAGCAACCACACCCCAGACGACCGCCAGCGAACTGCGACTGCCCTTGCGCGGTCTTGACGCGCCAACGATGCGGCGCACGCGATCGAGCAACATGCCCCCTGATGCCGCCACGGCGAGCTGCGGCGATACCTGCCGGACATCTTCCAGGGCCGCCAGCGTACGCGCGTACTCGCTGGGCTCGCTGTCAGTCAGGCTCAACACAAGGTTGTCACAACAGATCTCGCGCTCGTGCCGGACTTCCCTTGAAATCCAGTGCACAACCGGGTGATAGAAGAGCAGGGTTTCGACAACCGCCTGCGCCAGATTGACCAGGTGATCGAGGCGACGCAGGTGACCGAGCTCATGAGCAAGGATCAACTCGAGTTGCTGGCGCGGAAATCCGATCACGACCGCTGCCGGAAGCAGGATTACCGGCTTGAACCAGCCAATCAAGGTGGGCGTATCGATGAACCTCGAAACCAGGACGCGCGTTCCGTGCATGCCACCAAAGCGGTCGGCAACGCGAAGCAGAAGCGCTTCCATATCAGTCTGCCGATAGGCCAGCTGCGTGGCGATGTGATCCAGTGCTCGCCACTGGTGGACAGCGCGACCGATCATGACGATGACGCCCAGCACCCAGACCAGTACGAGCACAGGCAAGAGCTCACTAAGGCCTGCATCCGATTCCAGTGCAGTCATCATTGCCGCGACGGGTTCGGCCGTGGTCACCGACGTGCCGATGCTGCTTGCCAGAATCTCATGTTGCGGACGCATGACCCAGAGGGTCAGAAGCGGACTCAAGGCCAACACTGCAAGCGACAGCAGACCGACTGCGTAGCGCAGGGAGCTGTGCTCGCGCGCGATAAGATTTCGCGCGACCGCGAACAACAACCCGACGAGCAATCCCTGCCAGACAAAGTGCAACAGGCTCCAGCCCAGCACTTCCACCCAAGCCAATGCTTCGCCGGGAATCGTCATGACTTCTTGCCTGACTCGATGCTGTCGAGCAATGCGCGGATCTCGTCCAGTTCCTTGCGGCTTGCCTTTGGCTGGCCACCGAGTGCCTGCAGCACCAGTTGCGATGGCGAGCCATCAAACACGCGCTGAACCATGTCGCTGACAAATCGGCGCTGGTTGATCTGCTTGCTGATGGCTGCACGATAGACATGCGCACGTTGCGAGTCATCGCGCTCAACCAGTCCCTTCGCGTGCATGATCTGCAGCATTTTCAGCGAGGTCGTGTAGCCGGTGCCGTCATCACGATAGTGGGCCTCGTGCAGTTCACGCACCGTCATGTCACCGTGCTCCCACAGCACATTCAGGATACCGAGCTCGGCCTCGGTCGGTTTTGGGGTCGTCGGTTTGGTCTTGCCGCGCATGCAAACCTCTGCTCTGCTGATCTAGCGAAATTGCGGTCGCGGCATTGGCACTTTGTATAGGCTACCGACGCAAACGATCCACGGTCCACATCGAGCCTAGTCATTTGTTCCTTTTCTGTCAACGACATGCATCGTAGTTATGCATGCGCGGCCGCCCTGACTCTCGCCTTTTACTCGGCCGTTCCGGCTCAGCCCGTCACGACCTTGCCGGATTCGACACGCACCGGAACGCGGACAAGCCCGTTGCTGCAAGGCCCCGACAGACAGTCACCGGAATCGACGGAAAACATGGCTCCGTGGGCCGCGCACATGATGGCTCCGTCCCTGACCAGAAACTTGCCCGGCACATAATCGAGGTTGCGCCCCTGATGCGGACATTCGTTGTGATAGGCAAATACCCGGTCACCCGTGCGCAGCAGGATGACCTGAAACCCACCGGTCGCGGAATCGATGCGCACGGAAATGGCCCCCGAATCGGGTATTTCCTCCAGCTGGCACAGGACACGGGATTCGTTCATCTGGATGTCGCCCGGACAATTCGCAATGGGCGAGGATGATCGCGCCGTGGATAGGTGGCAAGCGCAAGGCCAGGAAAACCGACTATGGCGGTCCAAGGGAACGACAGGTGGCGCTGCGATTCCAGCGACGCCCAGGCGTGGATCGCTCCCGCGGAAAATCGGGCGAATGGCACTCAAATGGCTTGGCGGGGGCTAACTGCTGCGATTTCATCGCCGGCATGGCAATTTCGACCGAACTGGCGGCTTATTCGGACCACTACACTTGCGAGACCGGGGCACAGCCCCAAGAATAACCCTCCCGGGTTCGTTCAAACTGCGAATTCCGGGATGATTCCGTTGCCCAGCGAGATAGAAGCATGTTTATCCTCCGCTCCAGCCTGCGCCCGCGCAACCCGGTAGCCCGCCTGATTGGCTGGATCCTGGGCCTGCTAGCCGTGGTCGGAGTCATTGCACTCGGATTCTTCGCGTTCGTCGCTATCCTTGTCATTGGTGCCATTTGGATGCTGGTCAACACGCTGCGCGGAAAGCACAAGGGTCCCGCTCGATCTGCGCCTACCACGCCCGAAAACGGGATCATTGACGGCGAATTCATCGTGGTGCGTGAATCCGAGCGGCGCACACGCGTGGAACCACCAGCGAGTTCGTCGACCCACGCGAATCGCGGCCCCTGACCGCAGGCTCCATTCCCTGAACTGAAACTGGTACTGGTGGGCATCCGCGGATTGATGGACGCTGTCAGCCCGGATCGCCCGCACGCTCCATGCCGCCATGAACAAGCCAGATCCCCCTGCTATCGACCAGGCGCCAGCAAGCATGCCTGTCTGGCAGTCGCCAGGGCTGCTGGTGCCCCTGGCCCTGCTCGCCGTCTACATCATCTGGGGCTCGACCTATTTCGCGATCCGCGTTGCCCTCGAAAGCTGGCCGCCGTTCCTGCTGGGTGCCGTCCGCTTCCTGATTGCGGGCACCCTGCTCTATGCCTGGTTGCGCTTGCGTGGCAGCGCTCCACCCACTCGCCATCAATGGTTCAACGCGGCAGTTACTGGCACGCTGCTGCTGGGTGTGGGCAATGGCCTGGTCTGCTTTGCAGAGCAAACCGTCGCTTCGGGCCTGGCCGCGATTGCAGTTGCCAGCATGCCCCTGTTCGCGGCCGCTTTCGGCGCCATGTACCGGGACTGGCCCAGCCGCCTCGAATGGCTGGGACTGGCGATCGGATTCGCCGGTGTGATCCTGCTCAACATGGGAGCAGGCATGACCGGAGCTCCGATCGGGGCGATCGCCCTGATCGTGGCAGCGACCGCCTGGGCCTTCGGCTCGGTCTGGAGCCGCCGCCGCGACATGCCACCCGCCTCGATGAACACTGCAGCGCAAATGATCAGCGGCGGCACCGCGTTGAGTGTTGTCGCGATCCTGATGGGTGAGCGTCTGCCCCACGATCCGACCACGCCTGCCCTGCTGGCGATGCTCTATCTGATCGTGTTCGGATCCCTGATCGCCTTTACCGCCTATCTGTACCTGCTCAGGAATGTCCGTGCCGTGCTGGCAACCAGCTACGCCTACGTCAACCCGCCGGTTGCCGTTCTGCTCGGCGTCCTCTTCATCGGAGAAGTCGTACGGGGCAGCGACCTGATCGCGATGGCCGTGATCCTGGTGGGTGTGGCAATGATTACCCTCGGGAAGGTGAAGAAGCGAGAGTAGGAAGTGAGGCGTTGGCAGTAGTTGTCCTTGTCCACGAGGGAGAAGGAAGGGCCATTTGCATTCCCCACTCCCTATTCTCGACTCCCCATTCCTATGACTCCCGCAACGCCGTCGTCACTGGCAGCCGCGCTGCGCGAACCGCAGGCAACATGCCGCCCACGAAACCGATCGCGAGTGCCCATTTGATACCGGTCCAGAGAAGGGCCGGCGAAACCTGGAACTGAAACACCACCTGGCTGAAATTCGAGCCCAGGGTCGAGACCGTGTAGTTGTTGAACAGTAGCCAGGCAATGAACGCTCCGAGCAGCCCACCCAGCAAGGCCAGCAACATGGTTTCCAGCATCACCGACACGACTACGGGCGGCGAGCGAAACCCGATTGCACGCAAAGTGGCGATTTCGCGGGCACGTGTGGCCACGGCGGCATACATCGAGTTGAGTGCGCCAAAGATCGCACCGATAGCCATGATCGTTGCAATCGTGATGCCGACGATCCGGATAACCTTGCTCAACCCTTCAGACTGCGCGGTGTAATAGTCGAGCGTGGTCTTGGCCTCGACTTTCAGCCGCGGATCACTGGCCAGCCCCGCTTTCAGCATGTCCAGCGATTCGGGCGATATGAGTCGCACCGTGACCGACTGAAAGCCCTGACGCCGGTAAGCGGATGAAACGGTATCCACGTCACCCTGCAGCTCGGATTCGTGCGCGTCGCCGGATTCGAATACTCCGGTGATTGTCCATTGCTGGTTATTCAGGTTGATCGTCGATCCGGTCCCCAGACCGGCAAACTGCTGATGGGCACCCTTGCCTACGATCATCTCGCGCAGGCCCGGCGTGTACTTGCGACCTTCGATGATCTTCATGTTCGGGCGCAGCGACCAGACTTGCGGACCGACGCCACGAACTTCGACATTGGCATCGGTGCCGGTCGACTTTTTCGGCAGATTGGCCACCACGACCAGCTCGGATGAGATGATCGGCTTGCCCTCGGCATCACGCAGAATGCCCGGTTGCTGGGCAATCAGGGTGGCATCGTCGCGGGAAACGCCCGAGCTGAGCTCGTTGGACGCACCGCCGCGCATGATGATGGCGGTTTCGGTATCTCCAGTGCTTTGCAGGGTTTTCTGCAATCCATCACCCATGGCCAGCAAGGCCACCAGCACGCCGACAACACCTGCAATGCCGATCACGATGACTGACGAGGCGCCGAGACGCTGGCGCAAGGTTGAAACACCGACCCAGGTAACGGCCGCGGCCTGGCGACCGATGCGGGTCAGCAGCATCCACAGCGCCAGCAGCACGACAATACCGACAAGGGCCGGAAACGGCAGCACGACCCAGAGCATCACCGACACGATGATGACCAGCAGCATGCCTAGGCCGGAAAAAAATGACTTGAGCTTCTTCATTCGATTCTCCCTAACGTCCAGCCAGCGCATCGACAATGTTCAGTCGCATCGCACGCATCGCAGGCAGCACGCCAACCAGCACGCCGATTGCGATCATCATCGCCAGCCCGATTGCCCAGGTAGCAGCTCCAACCGGAGGCATCTGCAGCATGCCGCCGCTGGCCGTGCTGATCATCGGCAACAGAATCGATACAAGGCCGAGGCCAAGTATTCCGCCAATCATGACCAGCAGGATGGCCTCGCCGAATACCAGGCCAAGCACGCTGAGATCGGAAAAACCCATTGTCTTGAGTGTCGCCAGTTCCGGAATGCGTTCGCGCACCGCCTGCGCCATCGTGTTGCCGGTCAACAACAGCAAGGTGAAGAACACCGCGCCCATGATCGCACTGACGATCAGACCGATATCGCCCATCTGCTTGGCAAACGAAAGATTGAATGCCTGTTCGGTCTGAGTCCTGGTTTCGTGATCCGAATTCTCTGAAATCGCATCAATCGCCTTTGCAATTTCATCGGACTTGTCCGGGTCCTCGACCTGGACGATGAACCAGCCCACTTCGTGAGCTCCGTAGCTGTTGGCTTCGTCGAAGTAATCCCATCGAAACAGCAACTGTTGCTCGGCTCCACGCATTTTCTCGTCTCTGGCCTTGAACATGCCGACGATGTCGAAACTCCAGTTCGTGTCGCCAGTAGCCTTGTTCGGGTAAATCGCTCCGGTGACAGGAACCTTGTCTCCGATTTTCCAGCCCCAGCGCTTGGCAAGGGTTTCGCCGACCAACGCGCCGGTTCGCGTTTTGCGGAATGCCTCCATATGTTCGGGCGACACTTCAAACTCGGGATAGATCTCGAAGTAGTCTGGATTGATAGCGATGTTGAACATCTGGTTCTTCTGGTCCTGGTAGTAGCCGCCAAACCAGTTCGCCCAGGTCAGGTTCTTCACGCCCGGCGTCGAGCGGATACGCGGAATCAGGCTTTGCGGCAAGCCCTGGATGATCGAGTACTTCGAACTCACGACCATACGGTCCACGCCGGCAGCATCGCTGCCCGAATTGAATGCGACGCGAACGCCATCGAGCAGGCCGAACAGCAGGAAAGCAGCCATCACAGACATCAATGTCAACACCGTGCGTGTCTTGCGGCGGAACAGTGCCGCCCAGATCAGGTGAAAATATTTCATCGTTCAGTCCTCCGCCTCAAGCGGCTGCTTGCTCGACCAGAGTGCCCTTGTCCAGATGCAAGGTATGCGTGGCGTACTCGGCTGCCTTCGGATCATGGGTGACCATGATGATGGTCTTGCCGTGCTCGCGATTGAGCTGCTGCAACAGCCCCAGAACTTCTTCCGCCGACTGACGATCGAGATCGCCGGTCGGCTCATCGCAAACAAGCAGGTTCGGATCGGAAACAATGGCGCGGGCGATGGCCACGCGCTGTTGCTGACCACCGGAGAGTTCGTTCGGCTTGTGGCTGCCACGATCGGACAAGCCAACGAGCTGCAGTGCAATCGATGCATTGCGCTTGCGCTCAGCCGCGGAGAGTCTGGTCAGCAGCAGCGGCACTTCCACGTTCTTCTGCGCCGACAGCATCGGCAGCAGGTTGTAAAACTGGAAGATGAAGCCGACATTGGCCGCGCGCCACTTGGCCAGCGCGCCACTACCGAGTTGATCGATACGCTGGCTACCAACACTCAACGAACCGCCGCTGGGCGAATCGAGTCCTCCAATCAGATTGAGCAGGGTGGTCTTGCCGGAGCCTGACGGGCCCATCAGGGCAAGGAAATCGCCCTGCTCGATATCGAGATCGATGTTGTGCAACACCTCGACTTTCTGCTTGCCGCGCTCGTAGACCTTGCTGACATCGCGGATTTCAACAATGTTGGACATGACCTTCTCCTGCTGGGTTTTCGATTTCCTGACGATGCCCCGGCAATGGCGCACCGCCAGTCCGCTGCTCGCTGGCAGCTATTTTTTCAGTTGGATGCGTGAGCCGTCGGTCATGTCCGCCGGAGGATCGCGTACCACAGCGACACCGTTGGCGAGGCCTTCGACTAGTCGCAGTTCGCCCATGTTCTGGCCCGGCATGACCGCCTGTTGCTTGACCCGGTCGCCTTCGATCCTGAAGACGACGCTGCGTCCATCACGCTGTACGAGAGCACTGGGCGGCAACAGCACGCCCTTGGGCGCCTCGGCGGGCGCAGGACTGTTCGACTGTTCTTCCATGAAGGAAACCCGCGCACCCATGTCAGGCAGTACGCGGGGATCCTTCTGCTCGAGGCCGACACGCACCTTGACGGTGGCCTTACCGCGATCAGCGGTCGGAATGATGGCGATGACCCTGGCCGGGATCGTCCAGTCCTGATAGGCGTCGAGTACGGCCTCGGCGGGTGCACCCGGAGCAACCCGATTGATGTAGGACTCGTTGACATCAACCTCGATCTCCAGCGAGTCCATGTCGACAATGGTGCCTACGCCCGTGCGCGTGAACCCGCCACCAGCCGACAGCGGCGAGATGATCTCGCCCACCTGGGCCGCCTTGGCGATGACTACACCGGAAAATGGCGCGCGCACGATCGTGTAGTCGAGCTGCACCTGCACACTGCGCAGTTGCGCTTCCGACAGATCGACAGCGCGGCGTTGCGAATTGAGCTGCGCGGCAAACGTATCCACTTCGGTCTGTGCGGCTTCAACTGCCTGGGCAGAAACCAGTTTGCGTCCAACCAGGTCCTGTACCCGCACGAGATCGCGCCTTGCCTGTGCCAATTGCACTTCGAACTGGCTGAGCTGCGCGCGCGCCTGGGCCACCTGGGCCCTGGCCTGTGCCAGGCTGGCCTGCTGCGCGGTGTCCTCCAGACGTGCCAGCACCTGACCTTCCTCCACATGCTCGCCTTCTTCGATCAAAACCTCGGACAGCGTGCCGGTGATCTGTGCTGAAACGGTGGCTTGCCTGCGCGCCGTGACATAGCCGGTGGCTTGCAGCACGGCGGCGGATCCGCCGCCCCCCATCGATGGCGCCACGGCACTGACTGAAGTCACCTCGAACGACTGGCCTGATGCCGAAACCCACCACCACGCCGCGCCGGCAGTCAGCAAGGCAACGAGGACAAGGGCGATCATCCACGGCATGCGCGATGGCGGCTCGACCTGGGTCCGGTCGATACGCAACTGATTGAGCAATTCGCCCTGATTCTGCATTCTCTGGTCCTGCTGCCTGCTTGGCCGCTGAGTCTGCCATAGACTGGCCGGGGTTCCGATCCGGAACAAGCGATCGCAATCATGCAAGTGAAGTGACGAATGTCAGGTTGCGGCCGCCTGCACGACTTTTCCGGTCGAGGCAACAATTGGGAAATGCGACGAAATGGGTAACGTTCCATGGATCCTGGCCGCGTACATGGGCCGGAATGCGCAGGAAAAGTGGACCCGCGTCGCCGACTGCCCAGGCACGCCTACCCCGGCTGCGGGGATCAGGGTGAACCCGCGCGAGCTAGCGCACGACGCGCCGTGCGAAAATGGGGGCAGTTGCAGTACGCCGAGGACACCCACCATGACATACGCCATCGCACCGCACGCCAATGCCTGCGTACCCGTCGCCGGAACCGACATGCGCTTTCCAGTTCACCGCATCTATTGCATAGGGCGCAACTACGCCGACCACGCCCATGAAATGGGTTCGGTTGTCGACCGCAAGAATCCCATTTTCTTTGCCAAGCCCGCCGATGCAATCGTCACCAGCAATGGCGACGTACCCTACCCGCCGATGACAAACGAACTTCATCATGAAGTCGAGATGATCGTCGCCCTGGCAACCGGTGGTCGCGACATAGCCGTCGACGACGCACTCGAACACGTCTACGCCTACGGTGTCGGACTCGACCTGACCCGGCGCGACCTGCAATTGATCGCCAAATCGAAGGGCAATCCCTGGGACACCGCCAAGGGCTTCGATTGCTCGGCCCCGGTATCGGATTTGCACCGCGTCCGCGACATCGGACATCCGGACTGCATCGGACTGCGCCTGAGCGTCAACGGGGAAATGCGCCAGCAAACCGAATTGGGCAACATGCTGTTCAGCGTTGCCGAGATCATCCACGAGTTGTCCCGGTTCTACGAGCTGAAGTCAGGCGACCTGATTTTTACAGGTACGCCAGCCGGTGTCGCCCTGCTCAATCGCGGAGATCATTTTCACGCCGAACTTGCCGGGGTGGCGACTCTGGAAGGTCGCATCATCTAGCCGGATGAGAGGACAACTCTCCCGAACCCTGTGAAACAGGCCCCGACAGCACCGCTGGATTCAACCCTGAATACGCT
Source organism: Dokdonella sp. (assembly GCF_049593775.1). Lineage (GTDB taxonomy): Bacteria > Pseudomonadota > Gammaproteobacteria > Xanthomonadales > Rhodanobacteraceae > Dokdonella. The sequence continues at coordinate 22,535 of NZ_JBAWHJ010000202.1, forward strand.
CCAGCCCCCGCTTTCGGTCAAAGTTTGCAAGAAACCCGGCATCACGGCCCGTTGCTGGGTAGAGTGGTCCCTCGGCTGCATTCGCGGTCGTTCGATAGTTATTACTCAAGGAGTCCCTTATGAGCATGATGTCCGAGTTCAAGGCTTTCGCAATGCGCGGCAACGTGGTCGATCTTGCCGTAGGTGTCGTCATTGGTGCCGCATTCGGCAAGATCGTCACCTCGCTGGTCAATGACGTAATCATGCCTCCAATCGGCAACCTGATCGGCGGAGTGGATTTCTCTGCCTACAAATGGGTACTCACGGCAGCCGGAGCCGATGGCAGCGGTGAAGTTGCAATCCAGTACGGCGCATTCATCAACACCATGATCCAGTTCACGATCATCGCTTTTGCGATCTTCCTCGTGGTCAAGGCAATCAACCGCATGAACAAGAAGGAAGAAGCCACCCCGGCCGCTCCGGCTGCCGACGTCGTCCTTCTGACGGAAATCCGCGACTTGCTGAAAGCAGGCAAATAGCGCGAGAACAACTGGCACGGACCGGATGGCCAGGGGATCATGACCTTGGCCACGGTCACTGCCGATGCAGTTCTGGCACCATGCCCGATTGCCCGAACGGACTTCCGAATCATGAAATCGTGTGCAACGCTGGTTCTGGCCCTCCTGTTGTCCAGCTCTGTGACAACTGTTTTCGCCGCCGAAACGCGCATTCCGGCCGCCGCCATCGAGACCGCGACCAGTCTTCGCGAAAAGGCGCTCAAGGATGATGTCGCCTATTCGATCGTCGAGTCCCTGACTACGGAAATCGGGCCTCGCCTGGCTGGCAGCGAAAACGATCTGCGAGCACGCGAATGGATGGTGGCGAAATTCAAGGCGCTGGGCTTCGACAAGGTCTGGAGTGAGCCAGTCAGCTATCCGAAATGGGTACGCCGCAGCGAAAGCGCTGCCATCGTCGCTCCGTATCCGCAGCCCCTCACGGTCAGCGCGCTTGGGGGTTCGGCAGGCACGCCATCCGGCGGCATCAGCGCCGAAGTCATCGCCTTTCCTGACCTCGAATCAATGAAGGCCGCCGCTGACTATACGGTGCGCGGAAAGATCGTCTATATCGCCAACCCGCGCATGCAACCACTGCAGGACGGTCGAGACTATGGCATCGGCGCGGCGGCTCGCGTGATGGGCCCGGAGCTCGCCGAGGGCAAGGGCGCGGTAGCGTTCCTGTTGCGATCCCTGGGATCGGACGGCAATCGGCTCGGGCACACTGGCATGACCCGCTTCTCGAATCCGGACAAGGCCATCCCGGCTGCCGCTCTCTCGAATCCTGATGCCGACCAGCTTGATCGCATCATCAAGCGTGGCGCTCCGGTGAAGGTCCGCCTGTCGCTGGATTGCGGTTTTGAAGGCAGCTACACCGGCGCAAACGTCATCGCCGAGTTCACTGGTAGCCAGCGCCCGCGCGAATACTTCCTGACAGGCGGTCATCTCGACTCCTGGGATGTTGGCACCGGCGCTATCGACGATGCCGCCGGCATTGCCATCACCACGGCCGCGGCGGTCCTGATCAGCCAGTTGCCGGAACGTCCCGCGCGCAGCATTCGCGTCGTCGCGTTCGCCAATGAGGAGTCAGGCTTGTTCGGCGGCAAGGCCTATGCGGCCCAGCACCACCTGGAAATTGACAAGGTCATTCTCGGCGCCGAGTCCGACCTGGGTGCCGACCGCATCTATGCAATGACCGCAACAGTGAAGCCCGAATCACGTGGCGCAATCGCCCAGATCGCAGCGGCGTTGAAACCCTTGGGCATCGAATACGACTCAAGCTTGCCAGGCAGCGGTGGATC
>NZ_JBAWHJ010000203.1:0-3778 GCF_049593775.1 Dokdonella sp.
CAAGCCGGTCGAGGTCGAAGGCCTGGTCAAGCCGATCACCTCACGCCTGATGAGCCTGGCCCTGCCCGGCCAGATCCTGCTCTCCAATATTGCCTATGCGCTGGCCCATCGCGCCCAGGGTGAACTCGGCGAACAGCTCGAATCGGTACGCTGGCGCACCCATGGTCGCTACCGCTTCCGCGGCGTGCCTGATCCGGTGCCGGTATTCGAGGTGGGCGAAGAAGGCCTGGCCCCGCTGAAGGCGCCGCCCTGGTCGAGCAAGGCGCATCGCGAAGTGCCGTTCTGGCGTCGCCCGGCCACGGTGGTGATCGAAGGGCTGATCGTGCTGGCCCTGCTCATGATCCCGCTGGTGATGTTCCTGCGCCCGGATCCGGCCATCGCGTTTGCCAGCCGTGACTGGGTGGTGGTCGGCAGCCTGAATAATCTGACCGGAGAAACGGTATTCGACGATGCGCTGGAAAGTGCACTGCGCATTGGTCTCGAACAATCCCGCTATGTGAACGTGCTGCCGGATCTGAAAGTCCGCGACACGATCACGCGCATGCAGCGCGACCCGGACACCACCGAGGTCAACCGCGAAGTCGGCTCGGAAGTGGCGATTCGCGATGGCGCGCGCGCGCTGATCCTGCCGACCATCGCCGAGATTGGCGGCCGAGTCAGAATCACCGCAGAAGTGATCGACCCGCAGACCCAGACCACGGTCTACTCGGAAACCGCAGACGGCATCGGCAAGGAATCGATCCTGCCCTCGCTGGATACGATCAACGATCGCCTGCGCGTGCGGCTCGGCGAAGCGCTGGCAACGGTGACTGACAATTCGATGCCGCTGGAGAAAGTGGCCACGAAGAATCTCGACGCATTGCGCGCCTATTCTTTGGGTTCAAAGAGCTACATCCAGGGCAAGTTTGAAGAAGCCATGGTGCTTTACAAGCAGGCGCTGGAGCTCGATCCCGAGTTCGCATCTATCTACATCCGCGTCGGCAGCATCCATGCAAGCACGGCTCAGTCCGACATGGCTATCGAAGCCTTTGAGACTGCGTTGGACAAACGGGAGCGCCTGACTCCGCGCGACATGCTGTACGCTGAAGTCATGCTGGCGGGCCTCCGAGGCGAGCCTGACGTATTCGCGAAATGGGCGGCGTTGTTCAATCGCTACCCGGACTATTTCGCGGGCAGTGGTGGCTATGCCTACATGAGTTGGCGCGATGCCAATCGCTTCGACAGCAAGACCGTCGCTGTCGCACAAGCATCCGCTTCTGCGCAAAACCCCTCACGCCAACCCTCCTTGCACCTGCTCGGCATTTTCAATCTGGGTAATGAGCGCTTTTCCGATGCGCTCAACAATTTTTCAGATGCGGAGTCGGTTGGTTTGACCTACACCCAGTATCACGCGGCCACAGAAGCCGCAGAGCGCAAATACGATCGAGCAATCGAAACGCTCGCGCGCTCGCCAAAGTTTGACCCCGAAATTCACCTGCATGCCTGGGCGACGAGTGCCGCAATGGATGTGGCATTTGCGATTGATCAAGGTAAGTTCGAGATAGCTGCCGACAAATTGGCTGAAGCGCAGAATGCACTCTCGAATGGAAGCGTTCTTCACGGTGTCAACAGAGTCATCGTGTTGACGCTCGCCCAGATCCAGACTTCGACGCAGGGCAGCCAGAAACAGCAGTTGACCAAAGCGCTGAATCTCACGATTGAACAGCGGAAGACGGCCACAGACGGTTCGCGCAGTTTTCTTGATTCACAAATTCTTGTGCTGGCCTATCTGGCCGCACACGACGGCGCTCCAGAACTATCGAAGACCGCGCTTGCTGCGCTGAAGGACGAGGACTACGCCGTCTATTCCATGAATCACAAGCTGCGCATCATCGCGGAAGCGGAGCTGGTGAGGACTGGTGGTGATGCAGATCAGGCGGTGCGCAAGCTCGAATCCTTGACCCAGGATGGCAGCGAACCGGTGCTCGCCCATGTCGCCTTGCTCGATGCCTATTCGAGCACCGATGAACCGGCGAAAGCACTCGCCGAGGCACGCTGGCTGGCATCGCATCGAGGCCGTGCTTATGCCGAATACATGCCAGGGAATCTGCTCACGCCATTCTATGTCGGCCAGACCAATCTGGCCTTGTTGCGTGGTGCCGAGTTGGCCCTTGAGCTAGGTGATACCAAGTCAGCAGCAAGCCAGCTCGAATCCTTCAACAAGACCTGGCCAAAGGCCGGGCAAGACCCAGCTCTGGCCCAGCGCATGGAACACGTTCAGTCGGACTTGTCACCATAATTCAGTCGCATCAGCGGAAATATCATGCACGCATGTCCGCCCATTGCATCTACATCCAGTTGCTTGTGTGCGGCTGCAATCTTGTCCTTGTCGGCCAGCGTTCCAGGTTTCAGATTGGCCGGATCGAGCGCGGCGATATCCGCATCCGAAACCCCGATTTCCTTCAGCGCGTCAGTCGGGCTTTTCTCGAAGCGTGACCGGTAGGCGTCATCGCTGGACAGCTTCTGCATCAAGCTCAGTTCTTGTGCTTTCGGTAGTCGTGCGTCACTCATGGATCTGTACCCCCTTCAATATGTGATCTGGATCGGGCGTCCCTGTCCCGGCGGTGAAGCCTGGCGAGCCGGGCGTGGCGAAACAACGCATCGCTTGTTGAGCACCGGCTGCCCTGCGTAGGCTAGCAGAACTATTCACTGTGGAATGCCTTCATGCAAGTACGCCGCTGTGCCGTGGTCTTCGTCGAACCGCGGGAACGTCTGGGTTTCGATCTGGGACTCCTGGTTGCCGGCGGTACCGGCGTTGCATCGGTTCGCGAGTGGATGGCGCTGGCGGCGCATCTGGATGAGGAGATCCCGCTGGATGCCGATGAGGTCCGGGTGCTGGGGCAGTTGTCGCCCGGCAACTGGGTGGACTTAGACGAGCTGGAAAACGAATCCGACACGCCGATACTCGAACGTCTGATCGACAAGGGCCTGCTGATCAGCGACGCCGACGCACACGCGGAATTGCGCCGAAAGGATGACGAGATACGCGACAGTCACTGGCGCGGGTTCTCCGCCGCCCTGCACCGGCATACGCGCTGGCACGCAGTCGACACGCTGGAAGCCGAGCGCCGATTCGGAAAGGAAACAGACCGACCGTTCCTCGAACGCCTTGGTGACCCCGAGCCTCCCGTGTGTGAACGCGTTGAATCCGACAAGCGCATCCCGTTGGCACGACCGGGCGAAACGGCACTTGAAGAACTGATTCGCAGTCGCGTGACCTGCCGCAACTGGGATACATCAAGGCCGCTGTCAGCGGACGATTTCGCCGCAACCCTGTTTCGCACGTTTGCTGCGCGCGCAGTCAGCGACGAACCCGGTATCGAAGTGATGAAGCGCGCCGTGCCATCCGCAGGCGGCCTGCATCCGACTGAAGCCTATCTGCTCGTGCAGAACGTCGAAGGCGTGACCCCGGGGCTTTATCACTACCACCCGATCGACCACGCCCTTGAGCCACTTGGCGAGATCAGTGCGGATGAAGCATCAGAGCTGGCCCTGCGCATGGTCGCCGGCCAGCGCCACTTCATGCATGCTCATGTGGTGATCGTCCTTGCCAGTCGTTTCCGCCGCACGTTCTGGAAATATCGCAATCACGCCAAGGCCTATCGCGCGGTGATCCTTGATGCAGGTCATCTCTCGCAGACGCTTTATCTGGCTGCCACCGAGCGCGGACTCGCTGCCTTCATCACCGCCGCCGTCAACGAGCGCGACATCGAGGAGATCTTCGGCCTCGATCCGATGC
>NZ_JBAWHJ010000204.1:0-2208 GCF_049593775.1 Dokdonella sp.
CGCGCGCCTGGAAAATTCGCGTTCGGCCGCAGCCAGGCCCTGCGCGCGATCAGCCTCGGCAATCTCGACCGAAGCCGACCAGGCCTTGAAATCCGGTTCGACGACTGGACCGGGAGGCTTGGCGTGCGGTCCTTGTGCACGCCGTCCGAGCTTGTAGGCAATCACGCGCCAGTCCGATCCTTCGCGTTGCCAATAGGCAAGGTACTTGAATGGCCCGGGCTCGCCATTGGTTCCGTGCAGATCCATGAAGCCGAACGTGTAGCCCTGCTTGCCGTCCGCGGAAACGCCTGTCCCAAACGGCGTCCATTCGATGCGTGACGACGCAAAGCCGGGTAGCACCTTGAATGCATCCAGCACCGCGCGCTTGCCCTTCGCGAACCCCTTGCCCGGCATAGGCATGATCACGTCATCAGCAAACTGTGCGAAGAAGCCGTTCACGCCCGCGCTGGCGAAGTCGCGATCTTGCGCAAGCAGGCTATCGCTGAACGTCGGCGGGCTCATCGACATTGAGGGGCTGATCGAGCCGAACACGAAGAGCGCGACGGCGGCGATCGATGCAAAGGCGAGCTGACCCGGGCGCATGTTCGATTCCTCAACGATGACGTTGGACGATCCTGCGTACTCGACACCCTGGCCAGAAGTGTCGCAAGTCACGCCATCGGACATTCGTCAATGGCGAAGTCGAAGTTTGCGCAGCCAGCGAAGCAGGGTGTAGAGCAGGACCAGGGCCACCAGGGCAATGGCAATCGAAGTCCATTCGGCACGACTCAGCGTGGCCAGGACCGCCAGCATGGCCAGCGAGCCAATCGCCGGAATCAGTGCGCCACCGGGCAGCACCATGGGCTTGCCATAACTACGCAAGTCACGCTTCTGCGCATACCAGGTAGCCAGACAAACGCCGAGATAGAGCAGGCAGATCGCGCCGCCTGAAATCAGCGCAAGCGCTTCGAAGTTGCCGACCAGGGCGAGGCCACAGGCGATCGCACCATGGCTGACGATGGCCAGCAGGGGCACGCGGTATTTCGGCGTCACGCGACCGTAGGCGGAGGGCAGGTAGCCATCTCGTCCGAGTGCGTAGAGCAGACGAGACGAAGCCAGCAGGTTGCCCATGAGGAACCCGGTCATCGAAACACCGGCGGTGATCAGCAGCAGCACGAAGCCGGGGGTCCAGATCGCGCCGGCCGCATCGGCAATCGGCGCGGTGCTGGTGCCGACGGAAACGCCGAGCACGCCCTGGGTCACGATCTGGATGCCCATGTACAGCAACACCACAACGAGGATCGCCGCAATCGTCGCACGCGGCACACTGCGCGCGGGATCCCGCAGTTCGCCGGAGGGAATCAATGCAGTCTCCATGCCCGAGTAGGCGAACATCACCAGCACCATTGCCGCGCCGAGGGTCGGCCATGATGGAATCGTGATCCAGCTGACCTGTGTCCAGTCAACGAACAGCAAGCCCAGCGTCGCAAGCAGGAACAGCGGCGTCAGCTTGAGCGCGGCGAGCACGGTGATCGCACGTGCGCCGAGCTTCACGCCGAAGGCGTTGAGCAGGATCAGCAACGAAAAAACCACGATGAGGAACAGACTGCGCCAGCCGGTCTCGTCGAACTGTGGCCAGGCGCGTGCAACCTGCGAAACCAGTGCCGAAGCCACGCCGCCGCTGGAAGCGACGTTGCAGATCCACATCAGTGCTCCGGCGATGAACCCCGAGAACGGGCCGAACGTCGCGCTCACGTAGCTGTAAGGCCCGCCGGTGGTGGATACCCGGCTGCCGATTGCAGCGAAACACAGCGCGACTGGAACAATCACCACGGCACCGGCAAGAAAGGCAATCGGCGCTGCGCTGCCCATGCGCGTGGCGAGGATGGCCGGCAGCATGAAGATGCCGGCTCCAACGATGATGTTGATGATCGCGGCCCCGAGAGCGATGCCGCCCACCGCGCGGATCAGGGCCGATTCACCTTCCAGGTTGGCGTGAGCGGGGGAGTGCGACTCGTCTGCTGTCATACGGGCTATTCCGGCTCATGGCTGTTAGGACAAGCGTGCCACAGATTCGAGCGGCCGGGATTGCACGATCACGGATGGATCGCTTCGGTTGGATGGAATTTTCCGTGTCAGGGATCCGCCCCGAATCGCCAACCGGTTGGCAGTTTGCATGCGAACGGTTCGACGGCGAGAGCACAGCAGGCTCCTTAGTGTGGTGGAACG
>NZ_JBAWHJ010000205.1:0-8716 GCF_049593775.1 Dokdonella sp.
CGACCAAGCCCGATGCCATCGACGTGCTGGTGCTTGCCGCCGATGCCGCGTCAGTCGCTGCCGATGCTGCGAAAATCGAAGGCGTGAGCAAGGTACTGACCGTTTCACGCGCGGAGAATGCGCACGCTCTGGCTGCGATCTACGCTCCCCAGATCGCGGCGATTGCCGGGAACGGCTACAGCCACGTGTTTGCCCCGTCGACGACATTTGGCAAGGACGTCATGCCGCGCGTCGCGGCACTGCTGGGCGTGGCCCAGGTGTCGGACATCATGAGCGTGGCCGGCGCGCACAGCTTCCAGCGCCCGATCTATGCGGGCAATGCGATCATCACGGTCGAGGCACCCTCATCCAGCGTGGTCGTGGCGACCATCCGCACGGCATCGTGGCCTGCTGCGGTCGACGGGTCAGCGAATGCGCCGGTCGAAGCCACTACGGCCGACGTCAGCCTGCCCTCGCATACGCGCTTCGTCGAACTTGCACAGGGCAAGAGCGACCGCCCCGACCTGCAAGGCGCAAGCAAGGTCATCTCCGGAGGTCGCGCGCTCGGCTCTTCGGAAAATTTCGAGATCATCTACAAGCTCGCCGACAAGATCGGCGCGGCCGTCGGCGCATCGCGTGCGGCCGTCGATGCCGGCTATGTCCCAAGCGACCTGCAAGTCGGCCAGACCGGCAAGATCATCGCCCCCGAACTGTATGTCGCAATTGGCATATCCGGCGCCATCCAGCACCTGACCGGGATCAAGGATGCCGGCACCATCGTCGCCATCAACAAGGATCCCGAGGCACCGATCTTCGAGATTGCCGACTTCGGTCTGGTTGGCGACCTTTTCAAGATCGTGCCTGAGCTCGAGGCTGCGCTGTAGGGCATCAGCGGAGGAATACGCGGGAGCCGTGATCGAATCACGCTCCCTCCCTGCATCCCCTTTCCGCTGGATGTGCCTTCCGGCCTGATGCCATGCGGCATGTTGCAATTGCAGCGATTCGCTTGCCACCAACATCCGAACCGCTTCTCGCGCATGGCAGTGCCGCGCATTCAAGTCAGCACCTGATTCCGCGCTGACACGCGGCACAACATCGGTTCAATCCTCGTCCGGATCCGGTTCGCTGCCCACCGGTTCAATGGGGATGCTCGAGCGCTCAAGCGCGCATTCCAGATCTTCGCACCAATCGAGGACTTCCTCCTCGTCCGGGCAGATATCCTCTTCGATGCACGGGTCGTAGTCGGGCTCTTCCCTGGCCAGCTCCGGGTGGCTTGCGACAAACGCATAGCCAGATTCCTCAGCGGCGCTGATGCGATCTTCCGTGCTCGGATGGCTGGAGAGGTAGGCCATGCTGCCGTCATCGTCCGCATCGTAGTAGTAGTCAAGCTCACGCATCGCCTGTGCAAACCACGATGGAGAGATTTCGTGCGTGGCCAGCGTTTCGAACGCAAACTGATCCGCCTCTTCCTCGAAACCACGCGAGTAGTGGCTTTTCAGCAGAAAAGTCGGCACGCCGACCACGATCGCACTGGCCGAGCTGACATCCCCGGTAAAAAGAGCGGCAATCACCAGCACGAAGGAACTGCGCAACGTCTGGCGCAAGGCATGCCGGTGCTGCTGGTGACCGAGCTCGTGCGCCATCACGGCGTCGAATTCGCGATCATCCGCAAACAGGTCAAGAAGCTGGTCGGTAACCACCACAGCGCCTCCCGGAATCGCCAAGGCATTGGGACCCACCTGTGGCGCATCACGATAGAGCAGGCTATAGCGCGAGGCATCGGGCATGGCTTGGGTCAGCCTGGCAAATCGCTGGTTCAGCTCTTGTTGTCGAGCTTCATCGATCTTGCTGGCCGCAAAGCCGAAGTACTGATCGAGCTGCCCCAGCACTTCCTTGCCCAGGGCGCCCTCGATATCACGGGGTATCTGCTCCGCAATGCGATCGGACAACCAGGGCACACCCCAGGTGAACGTCGCTATGCCGGCAGCAAGACAGATAACGATCGATGCGGCTACCGCATGCGCATGACGCTCAAGACGATCCACGAGTCGCTGCAGGCGATCCTCGCCTGGAAACCAGGCATCCAATCCGGCCTGGTCGGCAACCAGCACACGCGCGCCATCCGGAAACTCCAGCGTGCGCGCGGTTCGTCCCAGACGCGGGGCAAGACGAAGCTCGGCAATGGCATCGGTGCGATCAATGGCTCCACCGCAGACACGGATCGTCGCAGCATCAATGCGCCCGATTTCCACTTCGTGGAGCTGACTACTCTTGCCATCGAAGAACTGTCCCTTGAGTGCATTCACAGGCCGATGTCGATGTCGAACAGACCATCCACCTCCGCAGCAATGGCATCGATGCCAGTGGAACTCTCCGCTCGCATCCCGTTGAAATCGTCAGGACTCAGCAGGCTCAGGCATTCGGCTCGGTAGCGCGCCAGACGCACCATCGCCCATGGAATCAGCAAGCCTGCACTAAGCAGGATCGCGACCGTATTGCTGGCATAGATCCACAACAGCTGGTGTCCCTTGAGGGTGGAGCGAAAGCGGCGACCGTCGATCTCGATATGGTTGTAGGTCAGGTTCGCAAGTGCTGCGGCAAGAAAGGGAAGCACGGCGAAATATCCGGAGTACATGACCACCATCAGGCCAATCATCATCGAGGCCGGTGGCTCCTCACTGCCGCCGCTGGATGCCACGTCCACCATGATCATTCCGATCATGAGGAAGCTGGACAGCATCATCCAGCCCATGATCGCGCCCCAGGCAATCAGATACGGCGGGTAGAACTGGCCCGGCCTCAACAGGAAGCGGAACCAGTTGCCTCCGTAGCGGTGATTTTCGACGATGAATTCCTTCTGCTTGCCCTTGATCCAGGGATACAGCATTCCCAGCGTGAGGATCAGTGGAAGGATCAGCACCAGGAAGCGGATGTACGCCTCGCCATAGTCGGGAATGAATCGGAAATTGAGGCCACGCCAGGCGGAATAGCGCGCCTTGAAGGCGGTACCGCGGACAATCAGCCACGGTGCCAGCACGGCGATCAGCAGTGCCAGGCCCAGTTGCATGCCGATGCTGTATTGCCCGGCAACCACGTAGGACGAAAACAGGATTACCGCAATGATGCGGCCTTTGAGGATGGGCAGCGGCTTGGCAAGATATTCGAACGGAACCCCGGCGAGGCGCGTGCATCCGTAGAAATAGCGTTGGGTACGCACCTTCGCCCAGGCAGAAAAAATACCTAGGCTCAGGATCGACAGGGCCAGGTTGACGATCCAGATTCGAAAATATTCCCGGGCCGAACCGTCGAACACGAACGGATATTCCGCCGAAGGTGGTCTTTGCATGACGGGACGGTAGGCCGGAACGGGTGGAAGCGGTGGTTCCGGCAATGGCGGCGGCGTCGTGATGACGTCCTCGTGCATGAAGACTCCCTGTCAGTTTCCCCTGAATCGCGCGGAAGTGTACGCGAAGTCCCGCAAGTCTGAACGGGCATGCGGCACACCGCACCATGCCACGCCGTCAACACCCTTCGGCTAGCACCAAGGCGGTCAGGCAACCAGTGGTGGTTCGCCATTGCCAGGGTATTTGGCTGGATGGAGCTGCTTTCTAGCGCTTGCCCATGATCAGGTCCGCGGCGCGCTCCGCGATCATGATGGTAGGTGCATTGGTGTTGCCGCCGGGAAGGCAAGGCATGACCGAAGCGTCAACGACACGCAGGCCATGGATGCCGTGCACGCGCAATTCGGCGTCGACAACTGCATCGTCGTCGACGCCCATTCGGCAGGTGCCTACCGGGTGATAAACCGTTTCAGCCTTGCGCCTGACGAATGCCTCGACTGCCACGTCATCATCGATATCCACGCCTGGATGGATCTCGGCACCGCGGTAGCGGTCGAACGGGACCTGGGCGAAAATCCTTTGCGACTGCCGGGCCGCTTCGATCATCATTTTCAGATCGTAGCCTTCGGCATCACTGAGATAGTTGGCATGGATTGCGATCGGTTGCAGCGGATCGGCCGACTTGAGCAGTAGTCGACCGCGCGACTTCGGCCGCAGCATGCAGGCGTGCAAGGTGTAACCGTTGCCATCCAGCTTGTTGCGACCGTGATCGTCGAGCAGGGCTGGCACGAAATGAAACTGCATGTCGCATCGGTCGTCCTCGGCATGGCGCGAGCGCAGGAAACCACCGCACTCGGCGATGTTCGATGTGCCTATTCCGCTGCGCTTGAACAGGAATTCGAGTCCGACAGCAAGATCGCTGGCCTGATCGTAGGTAATGGCTTCAGTGCAATAGTTCAGCGTGCAGATATCAAGATGATCCTGCAGGTTGCCACCCACACCCATTAGCTCATGGCGGACGGCTATGCCTTGCTCGCGCAGATGCCCTCCCGGTCCAATGCCGGAGAGCATGAGCAAATGGGGCGAGTTGAGCGCGCCGCCGGCCAGAATGACTTCTCCCGCCTCGGCGCGCTTGAGGCGGCCGTGGTGCCGGTAGTCGACACCAAAGGCTCGTGAGCCTGCCAGCAGGACATGCTGGACCTGCGCGTGTGTGCGTACCGTGAGGTTGGCGCGCCCTCGCGCTTCGCGCAGGAACGATGCGGCGGTCGAACAGCGCGCGCCATTTTTCTGGGTGACCTGGTAGAAGCCGAATCCTTCCTGGGAGTCGCCGTTGAAGTCGGCGTTGCGTGCGAAACCTGCCGCTTCGGCGGCATCGATGAACACCTCAGACAGGGGATTGCGATGGCGCAAGTCCGCGACACCGAGCGGGCCGTCGGAACCATGCAGTGAATCGGAGCCGCGCGTGTTGGCCTCGGAGCGCCTGAAGTAGTCGAGCACGTTGTCCCAGGCCCAGCGAGGATCGCCGGTTGCGGTTGCCCAGTCATCGTAGTCACCGGCTACACCGCGGATGTAGCACATGGCATTGATCGAGCTTGAGCCACCCAGCACCTTGCCGCGTGGCCACCACAAGCTGCGCCCATCGAGGTTGGGTTCCGGTTCGGTGTTGTAGTTCCAGTTGTGGCGTGGACTCTCGGCCAGCTTGCCGATCCCTGCGGGCATGTGGATGAACGGATGCCAGTCGCGTCCACCGGCCTCGAGCAGGAGCACGCGCTTGGCAGGATCGGCGCTGAGCCGATCTGCCAGCACGCAGCCGGCCGAACCGGCACCGACAATCACGTAGTCATAGGTCATGATTCGCTGGAACCTCCGAATTACCCCATGACCCTAAACGGCGCGAATAGAGCACATGCTCCAGTGACGCTTGCAAAGGCATTGCCGACTAGTCGAGGATTTCCACGCTGTCGCCAATGCGAATGCGGCCCGAATCACGTGGTATCAGGTTCTGCCCAAACGTCACGCCTTTGACGGTGCGGCGATAACCGATCAAGGTGCGCAACGGCTCGCCTGTCGCATCGAATTCCCCACGCTCGGGCTCAACCGTGGTCAATACACAGCGAACGCAGGCTTTGACCAGATCGAAGCGTATGCCTCCGATACGGATACTTCGCCAACCATCCTCTGCATGGGCGGGCGTTCCGGAGACAACCAGATTGGGCCGGAATCGGCGCATGTCGACGGGCTCGCCCAGCTTCTCGTTGAGGCCGTCGAGCGCTGCCTGCGAGATCAGCAGCAATGGAAAGCCATCCGCAAGACTGACTTCCTCGCCAGAAGGCGCATATGCGGAATCGATGGCCCGCGTGCATTCCCGGTCCATGTGTACGAAGCGAGCAGGAAAACCAAGGTACCGGCTGATCCAGGCATCCGCCTCTTCGCTGGCCGGCAGGGTGCTGACCTTGCTCTCCCACACCATTGCGGAAACACGTGCCCGTTGCGGCGCAGGCAGCACATGCATTTCAGGCATGCCTGGCGCGGAAAGCTGCAACCCGTCGTCGATGAATTCGGCGCGGACAAGAACCATGCTCGGATGCTTGCGCGCCGTCACGAAGGATCCATCTGCGTCGACGATCATCCAGCGGCGGTCGCCCACCAGGCCTCTCGCTTCCACCAGAGCCTGTTCGGGATTCAGCGCGGCGAAAGACTTCACCGGATAGATGTGGATGGCGGACAGGGTCGGGATCATGCAGCGATTATAGAGGGCACGAAGAGCACAGGTCCGCATGCTAGTCTTTCGTGCCCCTGCCCCGGACATCACGCGTGCAAAAACGTCCTGCCATCCAGTCACATGAGTGGTTCGTCGTTTGCGTCTCGTTCGCGTACTTCTTCAATGTGCTCGCGGCCTACTACGTGATCCGGCCGGTGCGCGACCAGCTGTCAGCGGCGGTGGGCTCCACGGCTCTGCCGATCTTCTACGCCGCCACCTTTGTCGTCACACTGGCCCTGGCGCCGGTGTTCGGCGCCCTGGTAGCGCGCTTTCCAAGACGCACCTTCGTACCAATGGTCTACCTTTTCTTCCTGGTCGGGATGCTGGCGTTCATTCCCCTGTTCCAGATGCAGGAGACGATCGGAGCGCGCCTGCTCGGCTCTGCATTTTTTGTCTGGGTCAGCGTGTTCAACCTGTTTGTCGTTGCCGTGTTCTGGAGCTTCATGGCCGACCTGCTGGATTCCGAACAAGCCCACCGGCTGTTTCCGATCATCGCGCTGGGCGGCACGCTGGGCGCCATTGCCGGCCCGGCACTTACGCGCGCCTTGAACGAGGTGATCGGCGTCTCGGGCCTGCTGGTCATGTCATCGGCCCTGCTTGGCCTTTCCATACTCTGCATCCTGGCATTGTCGGCCTGGTCGCGCCGCCATCCTGTCGCGGGCGACGAGCAACGAGACACCCGGGTTATCGGCGGCAGCTTCATCGCCGGGGCGATCCAGACCCTGAAGTCACCGCTGATGCGCCGACTGGCCATCCTGATGCTGCTGGGTGACGCAGTGGGTACCGTGATCTATGCCTTGCTGGCCGACTACAGCGGTGCCACATATGCCACGCGTGAAGCACGCATCAATTTTTCCGCGAATGTGGACTTTTACGCAAACCTGCTTCAGGTTTTCCTGCAACTGGGCGTCACCCGCTTGCTGCTGATCCGCTTTGGACCAGCTCCAGCGCTGGCGCTGGATGGCGCCATCAAGGCCTTGATGCTCGCTGGCCTGGCCATTTTTGCCGGCCCATGGATTGCGGCCGTGGCTGTGGTGACGCGCGCCAGCGCCTACGGTGTCTTCAAGCCAGCGGCCGATTCGATGTACACGCGCGTCGATGCCGAAACGCGCTACAAGACCAAAAATTTCATCGACACCTCGGTGTGGAGATTCGGCGACCTTGCCGTCACCACCGGGTTCAACCTGCTGCGCGGAATCGGCACTACCGTGCCCGGATTTGCGCTGTTGGCAATGATTGCAGCCGGCAGCTCCGGCTGGATCGGCTGGCGGGCAGCCAGGATGCTCCCGAACAACGAATCAGATCGACACCTGTCAAAACCTACCCATCCCCCCGAACAGAACCGCTGAACGCAACAGCTTGCGTGTACTAGCGAGGAGTGAACACAACCATGAAGCTCGAGATACTTTCCGAACAACGTTCCCACGGCGGCGTGCAGGGTTTCTATCGCCACGAGTCGGCCGCGACTGGCGGCTCGATGAAATTCGGCGTGTTCCAGCCGCCACAGGCGGCGATGGGCAAGGTGCCGGTGATCTATTTCCTCGCCGGCCTTACCTGCACCGAGGAAACGGCTGCGATCAAGGCTGGCGCGCAATGGCTGGCGGCCGAGCTCGGACTGATGCTGGTCACCCCGGATACCAGCCCGCGTGATACCGGCATTGAAGGCGCAACCGGCGACTGGGAGTTCGGCGAAGGCGCAGGCTTCTACCTGGATGCCACGAACGCAACGTTCGCCAGTCGGTTCCGCATGTATTCCTATGTGAGTAGCGAGCTGCCCTCCCTTGTCGAGGAAAATTTTCCGGCTGACATCGGTCGCAGCGGTCTGTGCGGTCACTCGATGGGTGGTCATGGCGCATTGACCATCGCATTGAAGAATCCGCAGGCCTATCGTTCGGTTTCGGCGTTTGCACCGATCGTTGCGCCGAGTCAGGTGCCTTGGGGAGAAAAGGCGCTGCCCCTTTACCTCGGCGAGGATCGCGAAGCCTGGAAGCAATGGGATACGGTCGAGCTGCTGCGCACTGGCAAACGCTTCGACGGCATGATCCTGATCGATCAGGGCGATTCCGACGTTTTCCTGGCAGCGCAGCTCAAGCCACAGCTGCTGGAACAGGCTTGCCGAGAATCAGGCCAGCCACTGAACCTGCGCATGCAGGCTGGCTACGACCATAGCTACTGGTTCATCCAGTCATTCATTGCCGATCATCTGATCCATCACGCGCAGGCGATGAAGCGCTGATTGAATGATTTCTCGGCCGGAAATTCCAGCGATGGTCAGCGCGGCGAAACCCACATCGTGATATCGGCATCAAAGACGATTTCATTGTCACGATTGCGGACTTCGACGATGGCGTGAAGATCGCCTGCGATTGCGGTGTCCTGGGGTGCCAGCACACGAGCCGTGGCATGCAATTCACCTAGCGCCTTTTTCAGGTAGCGCACGCTCATGCCTTTCGGGATCCAGCGCATCGAGCCCGGGATCGTCACTTCGGTGGCCATGCCGCCGGCGAGCTCGGCGGCATTGCACATGGCGATCGCGTGCACGGTGCCGATATGGTTCTGGATCGACCTGCGCTGTTTCAGGCGTACCACGCAGCGACCAGGCTCCAGCACTTCGATACGCGGCGAGATCGAGCTG
>NZ_JBAWHJ010000206.1:0-4304 GCF_049593775.1 Dokdonella sp.
GGGCTGCGCCTTCAGCCGCAACGGACAGGCTCCATGTATGTTCATGGGTCAATCCATCGAATGCCTCCACCGATGCGGGAAGCACCGCGACGATTTGCGGACTTTCATTGTCTCCAAAGACGCCTACCAGAAGATCCTTGCAGGCAGGCAAGAACGGAAAGCCTCCTCCATCCATGCCCGGCGAGGTCCAGAGCTGGGCACCATTCTCTCCGGAAAATGCGGAAATGCTGACAGGGTCGATGCCAGCATGGGCGGCAATCGTGCATACAAATATTTCGTCGTTTCCGTCAGAGTCAATATCGAAGATAGTCATCTGACTTATTGGACGCTGCAAGAGTGGCCCAGTCGACGCTGCCCCAATCTCCCAATGAACACCATGTGATTCCCCATCCACTGCTGTCAGCCGTCCGTCGGAATGACTTGAACCAGCGGCGATGATCAATGGTGCCAGCCCCTGACGGCGGGCCACCCCTAGACCATACGGATTGAAGGAGTACGGAAAATTTGTGGTCGCCGGAGGGTGCGGCGGAGACTGCCATTGATGATTGCCAGTCATGGCGTCCATTTCGGATATCGCCCCGTATACGCTTCCCGCACCTGTGGCGGCAAACAGAAACACCGGCCTGCCATCGTCATTCAGGTCAGAAAGTGCCACCGACGAATATGCGCCTGCTCGGTCGTTGAGTATTTCCCACTGGGTCACCCCGGAAAGCCCGTCTATCACGCGAAAAAGTTCATGCTGCTCTGAAATTGCCATACTCGGGCTGTAGGCAATCGATTCCCGAGCTGCACCGGAAATCCTTGCACCGGAAATTGCATTTATCGCATAGCCGCCATTCGGGAAGGTCCGAAGCAACTGTCCATCAGAGCCGTTTCGCACCTGAAGATCACCCCATTGATCTTGACCGAGAACGAGCTCGTCGGAACCATCACCATCAACGTCAACGGTACCCATTGCAGGCACCCTGGGTCGATAAGCGGTCCAGACAAAAGCGAATGGATTGCTTCTGACTACGCTGACGTCACTGCCACCGCGCCGTGCAGCTGCAAACTGTTGAGCTCCAGGACCAAGGTAACTCCCTGCAACAAGACAGCATGTATGCCAGCCTTCATCCAATACCCATTCCAGAGCCTGCGTGGCCCCGTCGATGACTCGAAGCTGAAACCCGTCCAGAACCATCTCAAGCGCAGGATCGGCATCCAGTTGAAGCAGTAGTACCGACGTTCCCAGTTCGTTTGGCAACGTCCACCGAACAGCACCTGTGTCCAAATCAAACACCCGAACGAAATTTCCTTTCATCCCGTCGACTACTACCAGGTCATCGGATCCATCGTTGTCGATGTCGCCGATTGCCGCTGCTGGCAGGCCGGTCAGCAGGCCCAGATCCATGACGCGTACCTGTTCAAGCGGCCAGCCGGAAAACTGCCGGAGCTTGTCGTCCATCCCGAGCAGATAGAGCTGAGGTACGTTTTCTACATTTCGTGCAAGGGCGCGCACGAAATAGGGGATATCCAGCACGATAATCTGTTTGACTCCGATTCCATTCGACGTCCGACCGATGATCTGTAGTACGGTATCGCCACCGGTTCCGGGAACTGCCAGATCCTCGTTACCATCCCCGTCAAAATCCGCAACGGCGAAGCCACCCATACCTGGGTTGACCATCCCGGGGACTTCCCGCCCGATTTCTTCAAAGACAGGAAATTCGGCCTTGGCCGAAAAGGCTGCAAGTACGAGCGTCAACAAGCAGAAACGTACTGCATGCACTGATCGAATTCTCCGGGCAATCGGATAAAAGAGAGCAAGTCCTCTGGCCCTGTGGATCGGATCTCGCCCATTGGGACAGTGCGACATGTCGATTATGCCCCAACATCAACAATCTGGCGTCTTGGACCATGACGAAACTGCGTGTGACCATGCTTGAACCAATGGATGCCCTGTCAATCGCTGGGCTGGAGTCAAGGTGATGACTCACCAACCATTCCCTGGCTCGGGGAATGAGGCGGAAGAAGAGCCCATCCCGCATGAATCACGCCGGCAAGCGCCTCCACCTTCTGTTATTGAATCCTGCCTCGCCTGAAAACGACAAGCTGGCCAAACCCGAGAGCATGCTCCTGGTCGGAATTTTCAGCCAGATCCGATTCCTTGCCTCAACGAGAGGGAGCTTCCAGGAAACGTAGCGCGGCCGCCGAGAAGGACAGTTCGGGATCGTATATGGGCACATGGTCCCCGCCAGGGACTATCCACAACGATGCATTCGGTATCGCTTGAAACATGGCCGACGAGACATCAACCGGAACGAACACATCTCGGTCGCCACTCACGATCAAGGTCGTTGCCGAGATCCTGGACAAGTCGGACGCGGAAAAATCCATGTCCTCGACATCCGCATGGAATCCCCGGAACTGCGCGACGAGCTCAGCCACCTGCGCTTCACCGCGAAACGCGCACTCCCGATACAAGTCTCCCACCTTGGGCGGCATGTTCTCGACAGACGCGCCCTGCATGATCGAACGCGCCTGAGGATTGAAGCGCGGTGCAGCACTGATCAGGACCATTGATTCGATCCGGTCCGGCTGGCGAGTTGCCATGTGCAGCAGGGTCATGCCGCCTGAGCTCATCCCCATCGCAGAGAAGCGCCCGACATCCATTGAATCGAGCAGCGCGAAAACATCCTTCGCCGATTGCCGGTGCGTGAAAGTCTTGTGCGGATTGGTCGAATGGCCATGACCGCGCATGTCCACAATGATCAGTCGATAGTGTTCAGCCAGTGGAGCGACAAACGGCTGCCAGTTGTCTCCACAACCTCCAAACCCATGCAGAAGCACCAGCGGCCTGCCACTGCCCTGCTCCCGGTAGTGCATTTCGATGCCGTTGACTTCAACGGTGTTTCCTTCGGCGCCCGTCGGCTCCACGGAACTCGCAGCCATCGACCCGAAAACGAGATGGGCAGCAAGCAGGAATCCGACCAGACTCGTCATGATTGTTCCTCCGCATACACGGAACCATTGAGCGGCTACTTGTGGATCCAGTCAAGCCGCGCTTGATCTCGACGACAAGCTGGGCAACATGCGCGCACCCAACGACGAGCAAGAGTATCGGAAGGAGCACTCAGACCGAACGCCATTGCCTGTTGATCGCAGATCGAACCGACTCCACCTTCATTCCCTGAACGGACGCCGAAGCGGTGCATCATCAGGCTGGACGCGGGCGAATAATTCACGCACCACTGCATTGACGACGGGAACCCGGTGGCGTAACCACACATGACTCGATTGAGCGGTTGCACCCAACGATGCCTTTGGCTCCATGGCCGTGCGTCCGAAACTCAACTCATTGCAGCCCAGATCGATCGCATCGTCAATCAGTGTCTGCAACAATCGCAGGTATAGCGGCACCTTGGCGTTGACTGAATAGTCGAATCCGACGTAGTAGCCGAGCGCTCGGTCACCATCCTTGATCGTTGTGATGAAGGCGACAATCGCCGAGTCATTTCGAATCAGTGTGCAACGAAAACGCTGTGGTCCCGCAAGCAAGCCCAGCTCCCCGAAATAGCCTGGCGGAAGAGCTGACAGTCTCGTTGAAGCGCGTTGCTCAACTTCGCGATAAAGCATGTTCAACACGGCGTCATGCTCGCTCGCATCAGCATTGCGCTCGACACGATAGCCAGCATCGCTTACCTGCTTGATGATCTTGCGCGCCTTGCCACGGTAGTTCGAGTTCAGGTCTGCCAGGTAGTCATCAAAGCTCTTCCAGGCTTGTCGAATTGGCATTGCCATTTCCGCATCGGTCTGCAGAGGCCGATAGCTGAAGGCACGCAACGGCTGTGCGCTATCGGAACGAACCTGATCAAGATCCTTGATCATCACGTAGTCGATCTTTCCGTGCAGGCGATCCGCGCGACGGATGCGAAAAATCGCTTCGGCGACCGCATGCCAAAGCACATCGGACGATTCATCCTCAGCGAATGCAAGGCCATGAAAACCGCTTGAGACAAGACTGCCGCATACCAGCAAGCGCGCCTTGAATGACTCCAGGGCCTTGTTGCGAACTTTCGAATTCGGCAATTGCACCAACTGATTTCCGGACACATCCAGGATTTGTGCAGCCAACGCAACGATCGGATTGCCATTCCGGTAGACCAGCGCGTAGCGCGTACACATTCCCTCCGGCGAACGGGTTTCAAGCATCGCCCGGTAAGCGCGCGACATGAAAAATGATGCACCTCCGGTCAGCGCATCCCAGTGCTCAGGGTTGAGGAAACCGATACGATCGGCGAGTACCGAATCGAGCCCGCTGGGAG
>NZ_JBAWHJ010000207.1:0-10042 GCF_049593775.1 Dokdonella sp.
CGATCCCTGCCTGACCATTCACGGTGGCACCAACCGGCACTCCGGTGAACAGAGCACCCTGGATCTGCATCCGATCGTGGCCACCACGGGGCATGCACGTCACCGAGGAATTGACCCGGCACCCGCGTTGACCAACGTCGCACTGTTCTCGCGTGACCGCATGATCTGCATGTATTGCGGCACGCACTATTCACGCGGTGAGCTCACCCGTGACCATGTCATCCCCATTTCCAAGGGTGGCCGCGACAACTGGCAGAACGTCGTCACCGCCTGCCTGCATTGCAACGTGAAGAAGGGTTCACGTACACCGCAGCAGGCGCATATGCCCCTGCTAGCCGTGCCCTACCGTCCAAGCTGGGTCGAACACCTGATCCTGTCGAACCGCAACATCCTCACCGACCAGATGGAATTTCTGATCAATCATTTGCCGAAGAAGCGACGCCCATCCTGACAGGCTGTTCGCTGTTGGCTCCCTTCGAGAGAGCGCCCAACTCGCCCACGCCAGAATTCTAATCGCGCTTCATCCAACGTTGCTGGTAGAGATCATGGCGACGGTCCTTGAGGTTCTGCACGGTGCCGTTGTTGCGCGCACGCGCCAGATCTTCGAGGCGCAGGTCCGCCCACAACACCATCTCCGTATTTGGCGTGGAATCGGCTGCGATGCCATCTCTCGCGAACGGGAAGTCACAGGGCGTCAGGATGCAGCTCTGCGCGTACTGGATGTCGAAGTTGTGCACGCCGGGCAAATTGCCAACATTGCCCGACAGCACGACATAGCACTGGTTTTCGACCGCCCGTGCCTGGGCGCAATAGCGCACGCGCAAGTAGCTCTGCCGTTCATCCGTGCAGAACGGCACGAACAGGATCAGCGCGCCCTGGTCGACCAGATGGCGAGCCAGCTCCGGGAACTCGGAGTCGTAGCAGATCATGACGCCGATCGGGCCACAGTCGGTCTGGATCGTCGACGCCTGATGGCCGCCCTTGATCCCCCACCAGGTGCGTTCATTCGGTGTTGGATGGATTTTTTCCTGCTCGTGCACGGAACCGTCACGCAGGCACACATAGCAGATGTTGCGCATGGCCCCCTTGGCATTCTCGGTAGGGTGCGAGCCGCCGATGATGTTGATGTTGTAGCGCACGGCGAGCCCGCTGAAGAGCTCCTTCACCTGGCTCGTGTACTCGGTTAGCCGACGTACGGCCTCCACCGATGGCAGCGGTGAATTCTCGATCGAGAGCAGTTGCAGGGTCATCAGTTCCGGAAAGACCACGAAGTCCGACTCATAGCTGGCAGCGATATCGACAAAATAGTCGACCTGGTGCGCAAACTCCTCGAAGCTCGTGATGCGGCGCTGCTGGTACTGGACCGTGGCGACGCGCACGCGATCAGGCAGGCCCTTGGGATTGAACGGGGTCGGTGTCTTGGGCTGGTCATGACGATCCGGATTGCGCCAGGCCAGATGCGCTGCATAGCCCATGGATTCCCGATCGCCGGGCACGTAGTGCTCGAGGATGCCGATCAGCTCGAAGCCGTTGCGCAACTGGAAACTCATGGTTGCATCCCGATGCCGTCCTTCGCGCACCGACTTCACATAGTCGTCGACGGTGCCGACAGCCTTGATGCGTTTTTCCAGGCCCGGCAGGCGACCACCGAACACGATGCCGCGCATGCCCAGTTTCTGACAGAGCTTTTTCCGCGCTTCGTACATGCGCCGCCCGATGCGCAGGCCGCGAAATTCCGGGTCGACGCAGACATCCATTCCGTAAAGCCAGTTGCCATCGGGATCGTGGCGCGACGCATAGCCACTTCCGGTAATCTCGTTCCAGCTGTGAGGCGCCATTGCCGGTTCTTCGTCAATGCGGAAGGTTGCGCAGAATCCAACGATCTTTCCGTCGTACTCGGCCACGAACTGACCAGCTGGAAACTGGGCTTGCTGGCCGCGCAACATGTCCGCCGAATGGCTCCAGGCTTCGCCATAGACTTTTCCGGTCAGCGCAACCAGTGCATCGATATCGCCGGGACCGGCATTGCGCAGGACGAGTTTGGCCTTGTTTTCGTTGGACATGTGCGAGAGTTTCCTTGACGAATTTCGAGATTCCGGCGGATGCGAGTGCCGACGTCGGGACGGTGGCATTGAGCCGGAATCGATCAATGACGGTACTACCGACCGCG
The DNA here is from genome assembly GCF_049593775.1 of Dokdonella sp. GTDB lineage: Bacteria > Pseudomonadota > Gammaproteobacteria > Xanthomonadales > Rhodanobacteraceae > Dokdonella. Next base: position 2,171 of record NZ_JBAWHJ010000207.1, read on the forward strand.
ATCCGGGCCGAATTGGCTGGTGCTCGACCCGTACGCGATCCACCGCCCCAAGTAGATGCTACCCCCGCTGCGCTGACAAGTTTCGGCCTGCAACTCCATCGCAGTCTGCGCATGCACGCCACGAAACACGCCGGTGCAGCGGCAAACTGCCACCCTCGGACGAGCGTGATAGCAGGCCAGTTGCGCCCGTGGATTCCTGCAAATCAGGGGCGAGCGCATGAAATGGCCAGATTGCGCCCGCCCCTGTTCATGCATCGTTCCTTGCCCCGCCCGTTCGGGTAGCCGAAAATGGGTGCCTGTCCGATGTCCTGGCCCCCGATGATCGATTCCGCCCGCTATCCGCGCCTCTCGCGCATCGATTCACCCGCATGCCTGCGCGAGTTCCCCGAGCACGAACTGGAAGCAATTGCCAGGGAAGTGCGCGACTACCTGGTCCAGTCCGTTGCAAGTTCTGGTGGCCACTTTGGAGCCGGACTCGGCGTCGTCGAGCTGACCGTGGCCTTGCACTACCTGTTCGACACGCCGACGGATCGACTGGTCTGGGATGTCGGCCATCAGTGCTATCCGCACAAGATCCTGACCGGCCGCCGCGACCGCATCACCACGGTCAAGAAGAAGCATGGCCTTGCACCATTTCCTCGACGCGAGGAAAGCGATTACGACACCTTCGGCGTCGGCCACTCTTCAACGTCGATCAGCGCGGCACTCGGCATGGCGATCGCCGCGCAAGGCAAGAATGACCCGCGCAAGGTCGTCGCCGTCATCGGCGATGGTGCAATGACGGCCGGCATGGCCTACGAAGCGCTCAATCATGGCGGCGACGTGAAGCCCGACATGCTCGTGATCCTCAATGACAATCAGATGTCGATCAGCGAGAACGTTGGCGCATTGACCCAGATGCTGGCCCGCCTGATGTCCAGCCGCACGCTGAACCGCATGCGCGAAGGCGGCAAGAAGATGATGAAACGTGAAGGCCTGGTCTGGCGCTTCATGAAGCGCTGGGAAGAGCATGCCAAGGGCATGTTCATGCCAAGCACGCTGTTCGAGGAGCTCGGTTTCCACTACACCGGCCCGATCGATGGGCACGACCTGCCACAACTTGTGCAGGCTCTGCGCACGCTCAAGGAGCTCAAGGGACCACAGCTTCTGCATGTGGTTACCACCAAGGGCAAGGGATACGCGCCCGCCGAACGCCAGCAGATCGACTATCACGCCGTGGGCCCGTTCGATCCGGACAAGGGCCTGACCAAGAAAGGCGCTGCGAAGCCCACCTATACCGAGATCTTTGGTGACTGGCTGTGCGATCAGGCCGCGGCCGATCCAGACCTCTACGCGATTACGCCAGCCATGCGTGAAGGCTCCGGACTGGTACGTTTTTCAAAGGAATACAGCGCGCGCTATTTCGATGTCGGCATCGCCGAGCAGCATGCCGTCACCCTTGCCGCCGGAATGGCCTGCGAAGGTGCCAAGCCTGTCGTGGCGATCTATTCGACCTTCCTGCAACGCGCCTACGATCAACTGATCCACGACGTTGCGCTGCAGAACCTCGACGTGCTCTTCGCTATCGATCGCGGTGGCGTGGTCGGGCCGGATGGCGCCACCCACTCAGGCAGTTTCGATCTTTCCTACCTGCGCTGCATTCCAAACATGCTGGTCATGGCGGCAGCAGACGAGAACGAGTGCCGACAGATGCTGAGCACCGGCTTCAAGCACCCGGGTCCGGCAGCCGTGCGTTATCCGCGCGGAAGCGGGACAGGAGTCGCCGTCGACCCTGGACTGTCCACCTTGCCGATCGGCAAGGCCGAACTGCGCCAACGTGGAGAAGGAGTCGCTCTGCTCGCTTTTGGAGCCCTGCTGGCACCCTCCATCAAGGTCGCCGAGGCCCTCGGCCTGACTGTGGTCAACATGCGCTTCGTAAAGCCGCTTGATGCGTCCATGATCCTCGAACTGGCCGGCAGCCACGCCGCCCTGGTCACGCTGGAGGACAACGCCATTGCTGGCGGTGCTGGCGCGGGAGTCGCCGAACTGCTGGCCGCGAATGGCATCAATGTGCCAATCCTGCATCTTGGCCTTGCCGACACCTACCTCGAACACGCCAGCCGCGAGGAGTTGCTGGCCGAATCAGGACTTGATGCGGACGGCATCGAGGCGTCGATTCGAACGCGTTTCGCGGATCATCTGCCCATGTCCGCGATGCGGAGCACCGGTTGATAACGCGCAAATCGCGCCCTAGGCCCGCTGACCACCGCTGATTCGATCCTTGCCTGCAAGATCGCGCCAGGTTCGGGTTTCCGAAAAGCCCTGACTTTCCAGAATGGCGCGCACACGCTCTCCCTGGTCATGGCCGTGTTCAAGCAGCAGCCACGCGCCTGGTCCGAGATGTGTCGACGCTGACCCGACGATATCGCGAATGGCATCAAGCCCGTCACTTCCCGAGGCCAGCGCAGACTGCGGCTCGAAGCGGAGGTCACCCTGATCCAGGTGAATGTCGTCGGCCTCGATGTAGGGCGGGTTCGAAACGATCACGTCGAATAGGCGAGCGCCCATCGCTGCGCACCAGTTTCCCAGCGCGAATTCCACATTGTTGAAATCAAGTCGCTCCGCGTTCTCTCGTGCGACAGCCAATGCTGGCGCACTGGCATCGGTTGCGAGCACGCGTGCCAGCGGACGTTCGCTGGCGATGGCCAAAGCGATCGCACCCGAGCCCGTTCCGAGATCGGCCACCTCGCATTCGCTTCCAACCGGAATGCGTTCAAGCGCCAGCTCGACGAGCAACTCGGTTTCCGGACGCGGAATGAGAACGTCGGGGGTGACCGCAAGATCAAGCGTCCAGAACCCGCGGCGACCGGTCAGGTAAGCAACCGGTTCACCGCGCTCACGCGATTGCATCAACTGGCGAAAACGCAGGACGGCATCCGCACCAGGTACATCATCCGCATGGGTGAACAGCCAGGCACGATCCCGACCCAGCGCATGGCCGAGCAGGATCTCGGCCTCATGGCGCGCCTCGACTTCGCCCGGGCGGCTATATGCGCCCAGCAACTTCCTGATCGTACCCATCAGGCCATCACGCGGCCGGCGGTGGCGGTGGCGGCAGGTCGATAGTGGAGTCCGGTGCCGCAACCCGCCACGGACGCCAGTAGCCGTCGTTCATCCATGCTGCGAATCCCTGGCGCAACCAGCCCACTACAGCCCATGCCAGCCACAGCGCCCAGACCAGCATGGCCAGGTTGTACATCCATAGCGGCAGTGACACGACACTCGCAGCCGGCAATACGTCGCCACTACGATCGGCGAACCATTGCAGGTGGTTGGACCAGGAGCCGTTGCCGCGAACAACCATGTCAGGACTTCCCAGCAACCCGTTTCGAATGCTTTCAAACAGACAGACAAGGGCAACAAGGCTCAGTCCAGCCAGCCCCAGCTGGACCAGATTGAATTTCCAGTTGGTCGCGACTTCGCAGCGTGCACGCCAATCCAGCGCGAACAGCCAGCCCACGACCACGAGCAGGGCCAGCCACGAGAACGTCGAGAATCCGACGACGAGCAACAGCCAGTGGTGGAACCGCAGCGGGCCCTTGCGCCAGCGTGACAACAACCCCGCAAGCAGGATGGCAACCAGCAACTCGCCCCAGAACAGTACTGCAGGCCCCACCGGAGGACCGAACGCAGCCAGCAACCAGCGATCCTTGGGCAGGTCGATGGCCAGGGTTATGTTGGCAGCCGGCAATCCCAGTGCGACGTCCGGCGTATGGATGCGCGCACCCAATTCGGCGTTCTCGCGGAAGCGAACGATGTATTTTTGCGCTCCAGGATTCACCGGCAGGCTCAGCTTTCCTTCGAGGACACGCGCTCCAATCGCCTGCCCATCACGTGTGACACCGAGCAGTTCGGCTTCCGGGGGCAATGTGATGACCTGATCACCGCCCTGGCTCGCACGCAGGTCGAATTCGAGGTTGTGATTGCGCGCACGCAGGCCAAATTCACTGGTCAGATTCAGCGTATCGATGGCCCGGGTCGCACCTTCCACGGCGACAGGCTTGGAGACCCTCAAATCCAGGACCTCGCCTGGCAGAGGGTGGAATTCAAACACATGGTATTCGCCGGCGCCCCCCTCCTGTGAGGATGCCGATTCGGGAACACCGCTGAATTCCAGATGCCAGGTTGGACCGGCCTCGATGCGCCAGACCTCTGCATGGCTGTCAAGATCCGGCGCTGTCAGGCTCAGGCTTCCGGCCTGATCGAGCGTGCTGTTCCAGCCAGTCCGAGTCTCGCCTTCTGCCAGGCCAACGGTCAGCTCGCCATCGCGCAATTTCAGGCCAGGCGTTGAGACATGCTCCCCGGCAATCGTGGGCAGACTCACAGTGAAACCGGCCTGGCGTGGAGCCAGCCTTTCGACCGTCGTATCAACGCTCCACTCAAGACCCAGGTTCAAGGTCCGGTGGACCCGGACATAGGGCGGGAAGCGTTGCTCCGCAGAGTTCGCACCCGTTTCAGCATCCGCGCGCATCCGGGCAAGATTCAGGGTTTCGGTGAGCAGGCGATCGTCCGCAATGCCAGTGGCGACCCAGCCTTCGGCATTGAAACCGATTCGCTCCGGCGCCATGGGAAATGCCAGCTCGATGCGATCGCCGAGAATCGTGGAATCGATCTCCACGCGATGGACCCCGCGGTCCAGCGCTATCCAGGCCTTGCCATTCCTGCTGACAGCCGCATCCCTTCGAGTGCCATCGACGTTGATGGATTGAATGGCAAGTGCATTCGTATCACCCGGAAGCGGCACCGCGACATGATCCTGCGCGTGCACTTCAAGTGTTACCCGCAATCCATCGCCGGCAATCGCGGTCTGCGCGTTGGCGATGTTCGCGCACTGCGGTGCGCACTGCGGAGGCTGGACAAGCCGGGCCTTGAGCTGCTCAAGCAGTTCCTGCGGCGGAAAACTCTCGGCTTGCGCGACGGGCAGGATTGCCAACGACAGGCACAACGAAACGATGCCGACCTTGGCCGTCTTCGACACCAGGGGCTTCCAGCGCCAGCGCGTATTGCGCAACAGGTTCCACAACAGCAGACCCAGTGCCACTACCATGAGCACGCGCAGCATGCGCACCAGCCACGGCGCGGCGATCAGCAAGCGCACGTCCTGATCTGGCAGGACCGGGCCGCTCCATTCGAGCTGATAGCGATTGCCGAGCTGCCAGCCCGGTTCGCCGGCCCCCGTCTGCACGACTGTGGACTGGCTGTATCGACTACCCGGCTTCTGTCGGTTGTAGTCGAGTTTGGACTTCGAGTTCAGCGAGCTCATGCGGCCCGGTTGTGCACCCGCTGTCTTCTTTACCGACCGGTCGAGCTGATCCATTTCAACTGGCGGCGCGGAGGGCGCCGGCGCAACCATGCCTACCGCCTCCTCGTACTCCATGGCTACGACCGGCGCCTCCTGAATCATCGCCTGGTTGCGGCGCGCGAAAGTCTCATCCGCAAATCCGCCTGCCAGGCCTTGGCCAGCGGAAGGTTCCAGTTGCGGATACAGGGCCTGGCGCAATTGGCTGGCCGCGAAAGGCAGGGCCACGATGAGCAGTAGCCCAACCGCACCCGCGCGCAGCCAGCCCGCAAACGAGGACAGGCGCCCCTCCGGCAGGAGCCTCGCGACAAGGGCCAGCACGATTACCGCCAACAGTGTCCACAATGGTGACCCATCTTCCTGATAGCCCAACAGCAGGAACACGGTCGTGAGGACACCACCCACCCAGCCGAGCAGGCGTGAAGCGACAAGAATGATGATGGCGGCAAGGAATACATCGAGCAGGGACCAGCGTGACATCCAGCTGCCACTGGCCCGGTCACTGCCCGGCGCGGCGATCAGGCGATAGCCGTAGGGTAGATGAAGGATGGTGGAGACCTGGTCGAACGCCTGGCTCCAGCCACTGACCGGCAACGTCGATTGCGACGAATCGATGCGCACGCCGGCGTTGAGGTCCACCCGCGAGTTGCGCCATTCGACACCACTCATGCCCGGCATGTCGCCCTTGGTGACCAGGAGTCCGTCGTCATTGCCGTTGCCAGCCTGCGCGCGCTGCAGATGAAACGGCTCGGCCAGATCGAAGCGCCAGCCATTCAGCATCTGGCCGCTGATTCTGTCACGTGCAAACCAGCCATCACCTGAGAAATCCAGCCAGGCCTCGCGCCGAAGGTCGAGACGATTGGCAACCTCGGCATCGAGGCCGCGCGAGCGCTGCTCGATGGTCAGGCCATCGCCATCATTCAGCGCAAACGCAGGCAGGCTGCTCCAGGCATCGGGAACATCCGCCTGGCGCGGATCGACCTGGACGGCACCGCTGATCGTGGTGACGCGCAGCGAAGGGACAGATTCGTAGCTCCAGATTTCCTGCTTGGCCCAGTTTTCCGGCAAGCGGGCAACCAGCATTTCGATGGGAGCCGCCGCCCGTGCCGTCAATGTCACCGTATTGCTGCCCGGTTGGACCTGCACGTGCAACAAGCCCTGATCATCGAGGCGGGCCGGCCATTTCTGACTGATCAATGCCAGCGGCACAAAGCCGGCAGGCAAGGCGGGGCCTACCACTTCCTCGCGTGCCTGACCCGATGCATAAATGCGGATCTGCGTGGTCAACACTCCAGGAATGTCATCGGCGAACTTGCGGAATATGCGCAGATCGATGCTGTCTGCCTCGACAGCGGCGGCCTTGCCTCGTCCAAGCGTGAGCTGGTTGCCAGCGCGCTGCAGTGGTGCGATCTGCTTGCCGTCGACGACCAGCGAAACAAGCGCGACTTCTTCGGGCACCTCAAGCGTCTGGGGCCGGTCCGCCCACGACAGGCGCGCGCGCAGCTGATGTTCGCCGGCCAGCATCCAGAGAACCGGTCCGTTGCGGTCTACGACAGGTGTCGCCCTGCCATCGACGGTGACCTGTTGTGGCCAGTGCTGGTGACTGCCAGGCAAGGGCACCCAGGCGTCGACCTCAACCTGCCAGCGCTGACTCAGGCTCGCGCCCCTGGCGTCCGCTTCGATATCCAATGTTCCCGGCCAGAGGCAGGCGAAGTCGTTCGCGGCGCTGGCTTGCGTTCCCGCGATCAGCGGGCATTCGCGAAATTCCTGGTCCTTGAGAACCCACTGTCGCCATTCATCGAGGCTGCCAGGTACAGATCCCGGAGCAGCCTGTGCGACATTCGCCATCAGAAACAGGCACACGAACAAAACACGCATTGGCGATCCCCTTCGACTTGGTCTGTGCATCGTGCAACGCCCATCTTCGACGAGCGGGGTTAAATCCTCAATGCGTCAGCACGCGCCAGGCCTGCTCGAGACAGGCAAGAACAAATCCGGCCAGGAAGAACAGATAGCTGTAACGCAGATAGCGGTACTTGTGATGCGAGAGGTAGGTGCCGAGTGAATACAGGTCGATAACCCAGGTCTTGTAGGGCGTGCCATCAGGCATCAGGACCTTGTTCATTTCAGCCATGTATCGTTCGCGCGAAAGCTCGGCGAAATGACCGAAGAACAGCAAATTGAAGTTCGGCGGCAACTCATCGCCCTTGAGGCGAAGCGGCCGGTACTTGGGTAGCACGGCAAGAATCGCCAGCAACAACGCAACCAGGGTGAATCCCGCGAGGATCAGTACCGATACACGCAATTCCGGATCAGTCAGCCGACCGAGTGACAAGGTCAGCACGATCGAGGAAACGGTAATGATGATGTTGGCCTTGGTATCGGCCATCGCTGACAGCTGCACGTGATGCTGCTGCGCAGTGCGCATGACGTTGTCGGCGGTGTTGCGCTCGGGAACCTGGGCGAAAGTCAGGGGTGGACGCGGGGCATCGCTCATCGGGACGTTCCGTCTGGGTGGCTACCCGACATCTTAC
>NZ_JBAWHJ010000208.1:0-6266 GCF_049593775.1 Dokdonella sp.
ACGCCAAAGATGTTCGGCATGATGCGGTCGTTGGCGATGCGGCCTTCAAGCGTGTCGGCCACTGCTCGCGGCTGCTCGAAGATCTCCTTGAGCATGTAGTGACGGTACTCGCCGCGCTCCACCGCGTCGGCAGACAGCTCACTGGTATGCACGCGGCGAACGACAGCGTTACCTTCGGCGTCGAATACGTCTACCGAGGTTCGCGTGATCTCGACCAAGTCGCCTTCTTCGAGATAGCTGAACTGGTTGGTGACCTTGATCAGGGCCTGAACGTCCGAGCCGAGGAAATTCTCGCCAATGCCAATGCCGACCACGAGCGGACTGCCGCGGCGTGCGCCGATCACGCGTCCGGGTTCGTCGCGGCTCATCACGGCAATGGCGAATGCGCCTTCCAGACGCTTGATCGATGCCTGGGACGCTGCGCGAAGCGGCATGCCCTGCTTGCAATAGTGGTGGACCAGATGGGCGATGACTTCGGTATCGGTATCGGAGTCGAATTGGTAGCCCAATGCCTTCAGTTCGTTGCGAAGCGGCACGTGATTTTCGATGATGCCGTTGTGAACGACGCTGATCGACTCCACCGACAGGTGGGGGTGCGCGTTGGACTCGTTTGGGACGCCATGCGTGGCCCAGCGTGTATGCGCGATCCCGGTGTGGCCGGCCAACGGGTTGCTGGCGAGGCGTGCTTCCAGTTCGCGGACCTTGCCCACGGTTCGCGCGCGATTCAGAGCATCGCCACTGATGACGGACAGGCCGGCGGAGTCATAGCCGCGGTACTCAAGCGCCTTGAGGCCGGAAATCAGGATGGGTACGACATCACGTTCGGCCGCAGCGGCCACGATTCCACACATGAGGCATTCCAGTGTCGGGTTCGGGTAGGCGGGGCGTCAGCGCGCGCCCATCGCACAGGAACATAATAATAGACGGTTGCCACGTTGCTGTGCAGGCCCAGTGCTGTATCCACCCATGCAGGCCCGTTTCGACCACCTGAAATCGATCAAAGTCAGCCGGACCCCCGGATTCTCCAGGAGCGGGTCAGGCGTGCGCCAAGCAAGCATTCGCCCGACGCGATAGTATCCGCGCTCGGACCACCTGTTCGAGTGCCTTTTTGCACTCAAGTTGTCCGATGCCGTCAGGGGACTGGACCCGGGCGATTCTTGCGCCAGGTCAGTAACTTGGCGAAACAAGGTGTGTATCGCGGCTGAGGCGGAGCCGGCTCCGCGAGTGCCACTCCAGGGGGTTGGGATGTTTCATTTCTTGCGTCAACAAGGCACGCGATGGCTGTTGTTGCTGGCCCTCGCCGAGCTATTCGTGTTCATTGGCTCGCTGATGGCGGCCATGCATGTACGGTTCTGGGCCGAGCCGGAGTATCTGCAGGTTTTCTCGGCATCCTTCGAGATGCGTGCTTTCGTGTTCGGTCTGGTCATGGTGACCTCCCTGGCAGCCATCGGTTTGTACCAGCGCACCTTGCGCGACAACTGGTTGGGCTTGCTTGCGCGACAGACCATCGGTTTTGTCATGGGTGCCATTGCGGTCACCTTCGTGTTCTATCTGATCCCGCAGATTTTCATCGGCCGCGGCGTCATCGGCGTAGCGCTGCTGATCAGCTATCCGATCATCGCAGTGGGTCGCGCAGTCTTTCTCAGACTGGTCGACGTGAAGGCGCTGAAGCGTCGGGTTCTGGTTCTCGGATCGGGTAGAAAAGCCGGCAAAATCGTCCACAGGATGCGCCGACGTGTCGATCGCCGCGGTTTCGATGTCGTGGGATATCTGCCCGTACCTGGCGAGACACCGTCGGTCCCGGAGGAAGTCCGCTTCGACATGTCCGAATCCCTGTATGAGATTGCCTTGCGATTGCAGATCAATGAAGTCGTGATTGCCACCGAGGATCGTCGTGGCCAATTGCCCATGTCCGATTTGCTGGCCTGCAAGCAGGATGGCATTGCGATCACCAATCTGATCACTTTTTTCGAGCGCGAGCAGGGCAAGGTGAAACTGAGCCTGATCGACCCGTCCTGGCTCATATTCTCGAACGGGTTCGATGCGACGCCGTTGCGCAAGATGAGCAAGCGGATTTTTGACGTGAGCTCGACCGTGATCATGCTGATGCTCCTCTGGCCACTGATGCTGCTGACCGCGCTCGCCATCTGGATCGAGTCAGGGCCCGGCTCGCCTGTCCTCTATCGGCAGGAGCGAACCGGAGAGCGTGGCAAGCCATTCCAGCTGATCAAGTTCCGCAGCATGCGTACTGATGCGGAAAAGGACGGTGTCGCCCGCTGGGCCAGCGCCGAAGATGATCGCGTCACCCGAACAGGCCGGTTCATCCGCAAGGTCAGGCTCGATGAGTTGCCCCAGTTGTGGAACGTACTCAGGGGTGACATGAGCTTGATCGGGCCAAGGCCCGAACGCCCCCAGTTTGTTGCGGAGCTGGAGAAGAAGATCCAGTACTACGATTTGCGCCACTGCGTGAAACCTGGTCTCGCCGGTTGGGCGCAGCTCAACTATCCGTATGGTGCCGACGAGAAGGATGCCGCGGAGAAGCTCAAGTACGACCTTTTTTACGTGAAGAACCACAACTTCACACTGGACCTGATCATCCTGATCCAGACCTTCGAGGTGGTACTGTTCAGGCGCGGCGCACGCTGAAAAAAACGGTGATGCACTCGCGCGGCCACTTCGGCCGCGCGTGCCAAATCCGACTCCCGGTCAATCGAAATCGTTGGCGAATATCGCGTCGGCATTCTGGCGCCAGTGAATCAGCAGGTCTCGCAGCGCAATCGGCATGTTGTCCACGGCCGGCAGGCCGGTCTGGTCCTGTGTATTGACCCCGTGGCAACCCGCGCAGGCGCGCACTTCGCCCGGCTTGACCGAGATCCAGTAGCGCTCGCGCACAACCGGCGTACCGTCCGCCGAGGTGGATTGCCATGCAAGCGCGCGTTGCGCTGGCACGATCGCGGCAACCGATCCATCACTGGCAATTCGGACCGAGCCAGCTGGTGCGCCGGATTCCGCCGGGGGCATGAACTGCAAGGCCGCCGCCTCGTGCAATGGCTGGGCCAGTACCCGACGCCCATCGCTCTGTTGCGCGCTTCCGTTGAGGCCGCGGATCTGGTCACCCTGCAGAAACTGCATGTGGGTGATGTCATACAGCGTTCCGGCGTTCGCCACCGACTGCACGCCGCCAGGGACGCGCAGGTTGAACGGTTGCTGGCGATCAGCGCGGTCGCGCGTGGTCACATTGCGGCTGACGAGGACGCCGAGTCCACGTTGGGCGAGGAAATTGCTGAACTCCTGGTAGTCGACCTGCGCAGCGCTGAAGGCCTGGGCCTCCGGAGACTGCAGGGGCGGATCGACCGTGTCTGGAGGGACCGGCCTGCTGCGCACCTCGACCGGAGAAAGCTCCCAGAGTGGACCGTTGTAGCTGACCAGCACATCGGGATCCCACCAGGACACCGATTTGGTGATGCCGTTGGTCAGGGCGCCGTTCGGGTCGGCGCGGAAATAGGCCCCATCCGCGATCAGGCTATGCAGGCGGAATTTGTAGCGTGGATTCGGGTTCGGCCGGGTGCCGTCATTGGCTGCCTGGCGCGGTTCGGCAACCCAGGCCGCGAGCAACTGCCCGTCTGCCAACGGCAGGGGATTGCGATAGTGGCCGGTGAAATCGGCCGGCGGCGTACCCGAATGGAAATCCCGCGTGCTGCGAGGTGTTCTGAAACTGACCAGCATGGCATCGGGGTTGGTCGTGGGCGATCCGTTGATCGAGATGATCTGGCCCGAGGCATGGGTGTAGAACTCGGGCGCATCGATCGCGAAATAGCGACCGGGCGTGGTCGGATCTTCCGCAATCTGCAGCCAGTTTTCCACGGAATTCGCATTGTTGCGCGGCGGCGCGGCGCCGTAGATGTACTCGACCAGATTCGGGTCGTTGCGCAGGCTCTGGTTGAAATAGCTGAACAGCTCGTGGCGACCAATGTGGTTGAGGGTCTCCTCGGCGCTGCCATCCTGATTGAGTTGCCACGGGAAGAAATGGTTGATCCGGAATCCGTAGGTTGTGGCCGTGTTGTCCCGTGGCTCGGGGAACACTTCGGTCGCGCCTACGGTTGCCGCATTCGCTGACTCCGATACCCAGTTGAACGCGCCGTAGGTGCCGGCATCGGCTTGTTGATCACGCTGAAGGTGATCCCAGCGGGTGAAGATGATCCGGCCATAGCTGTCGACAATGGGCCTGAACGAACCCGAGGGCGAGTGCTGCAGCAGGCGCAGGCTGCCCGTCGCCGGATCGAGCTTCCACAGTCCGCTGGGACTCGGTGTGGATTCATATTCGTCCAGCTGCGGATACAGATGGCGCTCGCCATTGCGTGGGCGGTCACTGACGAAAATGATGCTGCCATCCGAGGCGTAGGCCGGCTCAACGTTGTTGGTGTCGGCCGGCTGGCCGGCCACCCGCGTGATCGATACCGACTGTCCGCTGCCGAAGCCGCTGATTTCGTAGAGCTGCCAGTAGCGTGTGATCCATTGGTACTGTTCGGTGGGCGCACCGATCACCATGCTGAAGAGTGCCTTGTTGCCGCTGAAGTGAATGGCGGGATCGCGCACGGCTATCGCATTCGCCGCTTGCTGGCCGGCGTTGCCGTATCCCGCCTCGGCGGTCAGGTTGCGCAGGTTGCCGTTCGGATAGCGAATCCACAGGTCACCACCACGGGCAGCGCTCTGCATGTCGGACATGTGGTTGGCGAATACCGAACCTATGGTTGCGAAATCCTGCGGGACCGGCACCTGGGTGACGAACAGGATCGGGTTTTGCAGATTGGGGGCAGCCCCGGCTGGTTGCGCGCAGCTCAAGACGACAAGAGTGGCGGCGAGCGCGAACATCAACCCTCGGCCTGCGCGGCGTGGGCTTGAGGTGATTCCTGGCGGTCTGGGCATGGTTGCGGTCATTTTGATTCCCTTTTCCCCTTTTTTTCGCTGAAAACCAGTCGGTGGGCCGCCGCCTGTCCGCACGCCGCTCTTTTTTACGCTGCCCTGGAGGACAACCAGTCCATCGCCGGCAGCGCGCCGTGATCTGCCCGCAGGCAGGTGTCGTGACGATTGCGCCACTTGATCAGCTTCTCCCTGACGCCCAGTGTCCCCCGGCTTCCGTTCATCTTTCAGTGAATGGAGTCACAGGCAGGGTCAGACCCCATGAGCCTGATGTGGACGGTCGCAGGCAGGCCATCCTGCACCTGGCGGAGCCCGCGAAACCCCATCGGCCGGGCGGCATGGTGTCGGCCGGTCCCGGTTCTGGCACACTTTCGCGCTCGAAAGGCGGTATTTCGCAGTCAACACCAGCAGTCAACGGATAGCAGAGTAGGTATGGAATCAACGGAAAAGCGCCTGCGCAACTTCATCAACGAGACCTTCCCGGTCGCGCTGGATGCCGAATTGACAGCAGAACAGAGCCTGTTCGACGCAGGAATTCTGGATTCCATAGGCGTTCTGGGCCTGATGAACTGGCTGGAACGGGAATTCGACATCATCGTTGACGACGACGATGTGATTCCGGAAAACATTGACGGCATTGGTCCGCTGGTGCGCTTCGTCGAAACCAAGCGTGCCGAGGCCGGCCTGGTCGAATGATCCGTTTCGAAGCGTGCCTGCGGCAAACGGCGGCGCGTACACCGGACAGGATTGCCCTGGTCAGCCAGGGCCAGCGGACTACCTACGCCGAACTGCACGATCAGGTCGAGCATTTTGCTGCCGGCCTTGTCCTTGGTCAGGGCTTCAAACGTGGCCAGCGTTGCATCCTGTTTCTGGACAATCGCCTCGAGAACGCCGTTGGCATCCTTGGCACCCTGCGCGCCGGCGGGGTCGTCAGTGTCATCAATCCAGGCACCAAGGCGGACAAACTTGCCTGGCTGCTGAACGATTGCGAAGCGACGATACTGGTCACCCAGGCATCGCACTTGCCTGTTGCGCGTCGCGCTGCAGCCGAAGTGCCAAGCCTGCGCCGGATCATCGTTGTCGATGGCGACGCAGACACCGAAATGATGCCCTGGACGCAGTTCATGGCGGACGCGTCATCGCTGTTGCCGGACACGCCACGCGGCATCGACATCGACCTCGCAATGCTGGTCTACACCTCGGGGTCCACGGGCCATCCAAAGGGCGTGATGATGACCCACCGCAACATGCTGTTCGCGGCGACGTCGGTGTCGGGCTATCTGACAATGCGTGCCGACGACGTGATTCTCAGCGTGTTGCCGCTGTCGTTTGACTATGGCCTGTAT
>NZ_JBAWHJ010000209.1:0-20319 GCF_049593775.1 Dokdonella sp.
ATTCATGCGCATGCGTGAGTGGCGTGAGTTGCATCGGCAGTTGATGGTGGGGCCGGGATTCGGGAGTCGGGATTCGGGAGTCGAAAATGCCAAGAGCAATAGCAACCGAAAGAGCAAGGGCAAAGACCAACGAAATCGCATAGCTATGGGCTCGCGCCTGCCTGCAGCCGTGGAGGGGCCCGCTGTTACGAATCCCCAATCTCGAATTTCGAATCCCGTTGACCAAACCAATCCCGAATCTCGAATCTCGAATCCCGACAATGGTGAAGCCATACACCGTTGTCTACTCAGCGGCTGGCCCACCCAGGTCGCGCGAAAGGACGAGAAAAACCAGTATCGCGGGACGCGTGAGCGGAAGTTCGCGGTCTTCCCGGGTTCGGCGCTGGCGAAGTCGCCGCCGCAATGGCTGCTGGCCGGGCAGATCATCGATATTGGCAAGGTCTATGCCATGCAGTGCGCGCGAATCGAGCCGCTCTGGATCGAGCAGCAGGCGGCGCATCTGGTCCGGCGCAACTGGCACGATGCGCACTGGTCGCGCAAGCGCGGCGCAGTTGTCGCGTTCGAACAGGTCAGCCTGTTTGGCTTGATCCTGGTGGAGAAGCGCGCCGTGCAATACGGCAAGCAGGAACCGGCATTGGCACATGAGATCTTCGTTCGCGAGGCGCTGGCCACCGGAGAAATCAACGCGCGCGCCGATTTCATCCGAGCGAACCAGCGCACGCTGGCACAAGCCGAGGAAATTGAAGCGAAACAGCGGCGTTCCGGCCTGCTCAAATCGCCAGAAGAATTGGCTAACTTTTTTGTCGGCAGGATTCCCGACGACATCCATACCAGTGCCGCACTCGACGCCTGGTACCGCAAGGCGAGTCCCGCCGAACAGGCAGCCCTGCGATGGTCGCAGGCCGATGTGCTGTCGACGACGCCAGGCATCGCCGCCGAGGATTTTCCAACCCGAATGGCCATCGGCACGCACGAGATCCGCCTTGAATATCGATTCGTGCCGGGTGATCCGGCCGATGGCGTGACTGCTCATGTGCCGCTTGCCCTGGTCAATGCGCTGTCGGCGTCAGCCTGCGACTGGCTGGTGCCGGGCCTGCTCAACGAGAAAGCTGCCGAACTGATTCGTGGTTTGCCAAAATCCCTTCGTCGCAATTTCGTGCCTGCGCCGGATTTCGCGCGCGCTTTCGTCGAATCGCTGGGCAAGGAAAAGTCAGCGCGCGAATTTCCGTTGATTGATGCGCTCGTGAACTATCTGAGAAAAGTGACCGGAGTTGAAATCTCTGCCACGGACTTTTCGGCTATCGAGTTGCCAGCGCATCTGCGCATGCGTTTCCGCGTCTTCGACGAACGTGACAAACAGCTGGCTGAGGGCAGGGATCTCCTTGCGATCCAGAAATCCTGGGCTTCCGCTGCGCGGGAGGCATTTTCCCAACGTGCGGATGCCGAGCTGACGCGTGAGGATCTTTCCGGTTTCGATATCGAGGACATTCCCGAATCCATTCGTTCTCCTGAGGGGCTGGTTGCCTGGCCAGCGCTCGTCGATCTTGGCGACAGCGTGGCCTTGCGAGTTTTCGAGAATGCAGATGATGCCCGACAGGAGCATCGGCGTGGTGTCGAGCGTCTGTTGCGACGCGGCCTCGCGGACAAGATCAAGCAGGCCCGGCGTCAGCTGCCGCTGGCGAACATCACGGCCCTGAAGTGGGCGGCGCTCGGCAGCGCCGAAACCCTTCGTGCAGATCTGGTCGAGGCCGCGCTGGCGGAGCGCATGCAGGCACACGAGCTGGATTCCCGTTCACGCTCCGCGTTCGAGGCATTGAAGGCCCGGCTCGGAAGTGAACTGTTTGCGGCCGCGGTCGAGCGCCTCAAGCTTGCCGAGGCCATCATCGAGTCACATGCCGAATTGATGCCCTGGCTGGAGCCGCCATTGCTGGGGTTCGCCGCCGCGAACTACGAGGATCTCCTCGAACAGCGTGACAAACTGCTTTCGCCCGGATTCTTGCGCGACACCGATCCGCGCCATCTTGCGCACTTTCCGCGCTACCTGCGCGGCATGCGTTTGCGAGCGGAGCGGCTGCGTCAGGATCCTTCACGTGACCAGGCACGCATGTTCAACGTGCACACCTATTGGCGTGAATATCTCAAGCGGCGCGGGGACAGGGACTTTGATGCAGCCGCACTCGAAGAACTGCGCTGGCTGATCGAGGAATTGCGTATATCGGTGTTCGCGCAGGAGTTGCGTACGGCGGAGCCGGTTTCACAGAAGCGCCTGGCCAACGCAGTGGCCAGGCTTTGAGTTGTCTGGATCCCGGCGGGATCTATTTGATGCGCTTGACTCGCATGTCACAAGGGCAACCGTCTACGTACATGAGCCAGCTGCCGAAGCTCATCGGCTTGACGCGAACGCTGGGCGAGCTGAGACGGTGGCCGCCCTTGGCGCCCGATTCGGCCTGTTCCCAGACCTGGCCGTTTTCAAGCGTTACGCGCGTTTTGCCGCCCCATCCATTGAATTCTCCGCTGATATTCGATTCGATCAGCTGACGCTCTCCGCCATCAGCATAGAAAATCGTTGAGCCATCGGCCTTGATCATCGGCGCGCCCATCTGGCTGACCCCCTTGGTCTGGATCCAGTCGTTGAGGTACTTCAATTCTTCGGGGCTTAACTTCTCCAGGCCCGCCGCCTTGAATTCCGTCTGCGACATGCGCTCTTCGAAAGTGGGTGTCTGGGACTGCGCGAGCGCGCCGGCAGACAGGGGAAGGACGAGAATCAGGGCGAGAAGCAGGGCTCGGGAATGCATGTCGTGGGCTCTTGGCGTTGGTTAAAACGTGACCAGTTGGTCGAAAACTCGTTGTCTAACGGGAGGTTAACAGGTGCGTTGCGGAAATTCAGAGGGTAGAATGTCAGCCAGTGCAGTCTAGCATCGGGCAACGGAAATCCGTGTACCCCGATCCAGCGTATGCGTCGGACGAAATGCCGATACCGCTTATGACCCTGTCCCCCGATTCACTATGTATTCCGGAATTCGATGAAATTGATGAACACGACTCTAGTTGGCAGCTTGCGGGCTGCGCTCTCCCTGGCATTGCTTGCCGGTGCCGGCGCGGTGTCCGCCGACAATACCGCCGCCCTGATTGGTGGTGATGAAGTGTCGGGCGACCAGGCGACCGTAGCCCTGGATTCCAACGTGCCTTCCGCGTTCACCTTCGAGAAACCAGCCGTAGGCCCTTCGACGGCGACGGCGTATTTCAATTCCCATGTGTTTTGTGCGGACTCGCCAATCCAGCCAAGTCAGGTCACCTTGCAGCCGCGCTATCAGCAGCCTGCTTCAGCCGGCAATGATGTCTGGCGTTTCGCGGATGTGTATCTGCAAAGTGCCAGATACCAGGGCAGCGGCTACCACAACAACGGTGCGCCCGTGCTTTTCCTGGGCCAGGCCTCAACTCTCGCTACCAACCAGTTTCGCTGCCTGAATGCGGTTCCGGGTAGCAGCACGGAGTTCCCCAACGTCAGCCAGGGCCTGTTTGACACCGGCTTCGGCGGCAATAACGGACCCACGCCGCCGAGTGAGCCGCATCAGAACATCATTGTCAGCGGTGAGTCTTTCCCGGGCTTTCCGGGCAAGGCCGTCACTGTCGTCAGTGTCGAGATGCAATTCGACGCAAGCCAGCCAGCCGCTGCGGCATGGACTCTGATCGATGGGTTCAATACCAGTGCTCTTTCAACCGGCACTGACGCCAGCTGGTGCCTGTTGCGTGCCGACTGGGTCGCGGGTTCAACTCCACCAGCCGGTCTTTGCGACGACGTTGGCATCCTGTTTCCGGGTTTCTTCAAGGAAACCGGTCCTTATGTACAGCGTGTGCTGACCTTCCCGGTTGGCACGCCGGGGCCCTTCTATGTACTGGTCTATCGGGATGTGATCGGCAGCGCGACTGCTGGCACGCCCCAGCAGGGATTCGCCGCCATCCGCACCAGCGGTGGCATGGCTGTCGCTGCCGAGGAAATGCAGGACTGGTACAGCGACGACAGCGTCTGGTACGTCTACTGATCCTGATGTCCTGATCTTGTGCGGTGGCCAGTCGGTCTGGCTGCCGCGGAAAACCCACGACGCGCGCAACCCGCGGGAAATCTGCCATGGTCCGGCCTGCATGGCCATGATCATTGCGATTGCCGGGGCGGCGCCCCGCGCCTGATTCGAGGATGGTGTCGTGAACGAGCCCAGCGCAGGGCCCAGAGCCCCTATCGACAAAGTCGACGCGCTTGCGCGTATCGAAGAGCGCATGGCCGGGTTGGCAGAGGTCCGTGCGCGTTGGGATGCATCCGCGACTGGGCGACAGGCCGTACTGGCCGAACTCGATCGACTGCAAACCGGAAATGCTGCCCAGGTGGCCTTGTTGCTGCATGAGGCAATGCGTGCCGGCTGCGAATTCAGTGTGGCGGACCTGAAAACCTTCGGCGAGGAAGTCGAGGATCTGGTCGAGGGCCAGCGTGCCGCGGAAACGGTCTGGCCGCTGTATTCGGTACGTGCCGGCTCCGGAGCCGCCGAGGGCTTGCGTCGCCTCCTGCTGGCCATCATCAGGGACCTTCGCGTCGTATTCATCCTGCTTGCCGGTCAGCTCGTGCGCATGCGCAATGCAATGGACCTCGACGAAGCCGAGCGTCACATGCTGGCCCAATTGACCGCCGACATCCACGCGCCATTGGCCAATCGTCTCGGTATCTGGCAATTGAAGTGGGAGCTCGAAGACCTCGCCTTCCGCTATCTGCAGCCGGAAACCTATCGTCGAATTGCCGCGCTGCTGGATGAGCGTCGCGGCGATCGAGAGGCCTGGATCGCAAATGCGCGCGCGATGCTGCAGAAGGCTCTCGCCGATGCCGGCGTCGAGGCCGAGATCGCCGGAAGGCCCAAGCACATCAGCTCGATCTGGAAGAAAATGCAGCGCAAGGGGCTGGATTTCTCGGAGCTCTACGACATCCGTGCCTTGCGCGTTCTGGCCAAGGACGTGCCGGCCTGCTATGCGGCGCTCGGTGTCGTGCATTCGTTGTGGCCGTTCATTGCCGGTGAATTCGACGACTACATCGCCAGCCCGAAAGGCAACAACTACCAGTCATTGCATACCGCCGTGGTCGGTCCTGAAGGGCGCACGCTCGAAGTACAGATCCGTTCGCACGACATGCATGCCTATGCCGAGCTCGGGTTTGCCGCACATTGGCGCTACAAGGAAGGCAGCGGCAGTGATGCCAGCTTCGAACGCAAGATTTCCTGGATGCGCCAGTTGCTCGACACCCGCGATGACCAGGATGACGATTCCGCCTTGCTGGCCGGATTTCGCACGGAGGTCATCGAGGACCGCGTCTATCTGCTGACGCCGAAGGGGCAGGTCGTGGATCTGCCGAAAGGTGCCACGGTGCTGGACTTCGCTTATGTCATCCACACCGATGTCGGGCATCGATGCCGTGGTGCCAAGGTCAACGGACGCATCGTTCCGCTCACTTTCCAGCCGAGCAGTGGCGACCGCATCGAGATCATGACGGGCAAGACTGCCGAGCCGCGGCGCGACTGGTTGTCCTCGCATCATGGATTCCTGCACACGGCGCGTGGCCGCAACAAGGTGCGCAGCTGGTTCAAGCAGGCCGATCGGGACATCAACATAGCGGCAGGCCGTCTTGTGCTCGATCGCGAATTCAAGCGCCTGGCCTTGCACAACGTTGAGCTGGACAGTCTGCCTGCGCGATTCAACCTGCGCAGTGTGGACGAGCTTTACGAAGCCCTGGCGCTGGGGGACGTGACCCCCACCCAGATCGCACGCACGCTGCATGAAGTTGATCGCGACGGGGATTTGCCGCCGACCCGCATGCCATCGACCTTGCGGCCGCCAACGCGAGCCCGGGATGCCCTGGTCATCGAGGGCGTAGGTAACCTGTTGTCCGTATTGGCTCGTTGCTGCCAACCGGTGCCGGGTGATCTCGTCAGCGGTTTCATCACGCGTGGACGTGGAGTCAGCGTGCACCGTTCGGATTGCCGGCAACTGCAGAGGCTCCGAACGCTGGACCCGGATCGCATCATCGATGTCGATTGGGGTGGCGGGCGGCAGCAGGCCTACGAGGTCAACGTCCAGTTGGACGCCTATGATCGCAAGGGCCTGCACAAGGATGTCAGCAATCTGATCGCCGCGGCCAACGTGCAGATTCTTGCCATCGAGGCGCGGGTCGACCCGGGCAGCAACCAGGTGCGCATGGACCTGGCCCTGCGCGTGGCGGACTTCGGGCAGCTCTCAACTCTGTTGGGGCAACTGCACGCGCTGCCCAACGTCATCGAGGTCCGGCGTCAGGCCTGAGCCGCGGAGAGGCGAAACTGGCGGGTGGGCTGATATGCTACGAGCCCCGCTGCAGGGCGGCAGTTTGCATGGATACAAACCGGAAGTGATCGAAATCCCTGGATACCGATTGCTGCGCCAGCTTGGGCGTGGCGGCATGGCTACCGTGTATCTGGCGGTCCAGGAGTCCGTGGACCGCGAGGTCGCGCTCAAGATCATGTCTCCGGCCCTGCTGGTAGACCCCAATTTCGGCGAGCGCTTCCTGCGTGAAGCCAAGATCGCCGCGCGCCTGCATCATCGCCATGTCGTCGGCATCCATGATGTCAGCCGGGTAGGCGACTACCACTATATCGCCATGGAATACCTGGCCGGTGGCCCCGTTCTGAGCAAGGATGGGCCGGCACGACCGGTTTCGTTCGCATTGCGCGTGACCCGCGAAATCGCCGGCGCGATCAACTATGCGCAACAGAAGGGCTTCATCCATCGCGACATCAAGCCAGACAATATCCTCTTGCGCGATGATGAATCCGCAGCCCTGACCGATTTCGGCATTGCCCGCGCCAACGATTCGGCAACCCGCATGACGCGCACCGGGGCAGTGGTCGGCACACCGCATTACATGAGTCCGGAGCAGGCGCGCGGAAAACAGCTTGATGGGCGTGCCGACCTGTACAGCCTTGGCGTGGTTCTCTACGAAATGCTGGTCGGCCGGGTGCCTTACCACGCCGAGGACTCGCTGGCGGTTGGCATCATGCACATCACCCAACCTGTGCCGAGGCTGCCCGAATCGCTGTC
The DNA here is from genome assembly GCF_049593775.1 of Dokdonella sp. Lineage (GTDB taxonomy): Bacteria > Pseudomonadota > Gammaproteobacteria > Xanthomonadales > Rhodanobacteraceae > Dokdonella. Next base: position 7,108 of record NZ_JBAWHJ010000209.1, read on the forward strand.
CGTGCTGCAGCCATTGGTCGATGGATTGCTGGCCAAGGAGCCGCACGATCGATTCCAGACCGGCAACGATGCCGCGCTGGCCATTGCCCGCTACGAAAAAGCCCTCGCCAACGGTGAACTCGAGGGCCTGGAGACCGCCCCCTCGGAGATCAGGCAGGAATCGCTTTCTTCCGAAACCCGGGTTTCTCCCCTGCCATTGACCGAACATTCGCCGCGTCCGGCTTCCTCCGAAGCCAGTGGGCGCAATCGCGCTGATCCGAGCATGGGCAGGCTGGAAGAGATCCTTGCGGCGACCGATGATCACATCATGCGCGCGCGTCGCAGTTCGCCTCAGCCTGCGCGGCACAAGAAGAGCCGCACGGGGTTATGGGTCACGCTGATCGTCCTCCTTCTGGCGACAGCATCCGGTGCCGGCCTGATCTGGAAGAACCAGGATTGGCTACGCGCGTTCCTGCCCAGCACCGAACTCAATGACATCCTGGCGCGTGCCCAGCGCGCACTGGATGTCGACAGTCTGGATGGGAACCAGGGCACCAGCGCGCGCGAACTGTTCGAGCGAGCACGAGCCCTCGATCTCGACAACGAGATCGCCAGGCGCGGATTGCGAAGCGTGGGTGAAAAATTGCTTGCCCGTGCTCGCGATTCCCTCGCACGAAATGATACCGATACTGCCCGCAAATCCGTGGCCGCCGCACGCGAGCTTCTCGGTGGAGGCATTGCGGTAGATGAGGTCGACAAGGCCATCTCGGCAGTCGATGCGCGCGGTACCGAGACCGAGATCCTGCACGATTCTGCCCAACAGGCCCTCGACGCAGGGCGTTTGATGGGGGATGACGGGGCGGTTGCCCTGTTCCAGCGCATGCTGGTGGCAGACCCCGAGAATTCTCTGGCCAAGGCGGGCATCAGCCGCAGCGCGAAGATGCTTGCCGAACAGGCCGATGCCGCGTTCAGGGCGGCTGAGCTGGAGACCGCTTCAGCGCGTATCGAGGACATCGCACGCATCCTTCCGGCGTTTCCAGGCTTGCCGGAATTGCGGGCGCGCCTCGCCAGTCAGCGTGAAGTGGCAAAGGCAGAGATCGAGAAGGATCTCGTCAGGGGGGAATCACAACTGGGTGCCGGCAAGCTGACAGGCAACGCCGATTCCGCCCAGGCGCTGTTCGAATCCGTACTGCTGCGCGACCCCGGAAATGCGCGCGCACGCGCCGGGCTGCGACGGGTGGCTCAGTCCCTGGTGGCCCAGGCAGGGGCCGCCATCGAGGACAGCAATCCAGGGAGCGCAGACCGGTTGTTGAAGCAGGCGCAGGCGTTGGCACCCGATATCGCCGAATTGCGCAATACTCAGATCCAGTTGCGTGAATTGCGCGAACGCCTGGCTATCGCATCAGAGCGTCCACCACCCTCTGCAGCTGACATGCAGCGCATGCAGTCGCTGATTGCCGATGCCGCATTGGCAATGCGCGCGGGGCGATTGATCAACCCGCCGGGCAACAGCGCGTACGACAAGTACCGGGCAGCGCTGGCCATCGACGGCAACAATCAGGATGCGCTCAACGGGCTCAAACAGTTGCCGGTTCGGGCCCGCCAACTGTTCGACCAGAACCTCGGCGAGGGGTCCCTGGCCCGCGCGCTGGGCATGCTTGAAGTCGTGCGCCAGATTTCCCCCGCCGATTCGACCCTGGTTTCAATGTCGGCCCTGCTGGCTGCGGCTTATCTGGATCAGGCTGAACAGCAGATTGCCCGCAACCAGATGGATGATGCAAGGCGCTCCGTGCAGACTGCGCGGGGCTTGAGTCCAAACCATCCCCGACTCGGTACGCTCGAACAACAACTGCGCGGCCAGTAGACGCCGGCAAGACGCGGCGCGTCAGTCTGCGTGACCAGTTCCGTGCAAACGTGCGCGCTCGTGTTCAGTGATCCGGCGCGATTCAGTCAAACCTCCCTGCGGCGCTTGCCGTAGACTCGATCACGACAGCTCGCGCGAATCCCGTGCGCTGCGCGTCGATTGCGCAAATTCGTGAACATAAGGGGTTGGTAGCGTGATCATGTGGACAGGAAAGCTGGTCGGGATGTTCGCATGTGCATCCTGCTGATCGCGATCGACACCGTACTCGATTGGCCATTGTTGCTGCTGGGCAATCGCGATGAATTCCATCCGCGTCCCTCGCTTTCCGCGCAACCCTGGCGTGGCGCGGGGGATTGCCTGGGTGGGCTCGACCTGGTCGGAGGCGGCAGTTGGCTCGCCCAGCGCAATGACGGTCGATTCGCCGCCGTCACCAACTTGCGCAACGGACTTCCCGCACAGGCACCCAGATCACGTGGCATGCTGGTCCGCGACTTCGTCACGAGCAATCAGCCACCCGAGCAGTTTGCCCAGCGCGTACTCTCCGATATCGGACTCTACGGCGGGTTCAATCTGGTCTTCGGCGACCGTTCGTCGGTCTGGTTGATTGATGGCAGTACCGCGACCGTGCAGAGATTGCCCGCCGGCGTACATGTCGTCAGCAACGGTCCCTATGCCGGATTCTGGCCCAAGAGCGAGCGCTTGCGAACCCAATTCATGCGGACTGTGAATGCGGGGTGGCGTGATGACGCCAGCTTGTTGGCCCTGCTCGCCGATACACGCGTTGCCGATGATGCTGAACTCCCCGATACGGGTGTCGGTCTGGAACGCGAACGCTTGCTGTCTCCGATCTTCATTCGCGGCGAGCACTACGGGACGCGTGCCAGCTCTCTGGTCATGCGGCATGAGGACGGCACCCTGCATTTTCGTGAACGCAGTTTTGCCGCACACGGCACGCAGTCGGATGAAGTCACCTGGGTCTGCCCATCCTTCGACAGCGAGTGGCGACTGGATGATGGTGCTGCCGACTGAGGTCGCTCTGGCTTTGGTAGGGGTGAGTCTCGGACTCGCCCGCGTTTTCCCAGCGCTGCGAACCAGGTATCGCGGATGCGGAATCTGGCCGATGAAGGATTTCACTATTCGGGACCAGAGCAGGCGGGTCTGAGAGCGTGTTTACAAATCCCGCCAGCCTGCGCGATTTGCTCCCTCTCCCGAGAGGAGAGGGGGTAGAGGCAGGTCTGGTTCGAGGTCGAGCCCGCTGCGCAAGCCATGCGCCGAAGTTTTGCAAACGCCCTCCGAGGCCCGCCCCTACGACGGCCTGCAAGGTGGCGCGGACTTCGGCGGCCACTTCCGCGTATCGGTTTCGCGATTGAATCAGAAGCCGATGATGCGGCGGATTGCCTTCTCGGCAGCGTCAAACGAGAAGTGCGCGTGGACGTTGGCCAGGCCGTTGGCCGAGAGTCGGTTCCAGAGTTCCTCGTTGCCGTATAGATCGACAATCGCACAGGCGAAGGCGTCTGCGTCAAGGGCGACCAGGACATCTTCGCCAGCGCGCACGTGCATGCCCTCCACCGCCATTGGCGTTGCGACGACTGGCAGTCCATAGCTCATGGCCATGTTGACCTTGCCCTTGACCCCGGCGCCGTAGCGCAGTGGCGCAATGGATATTCTGGCCGAGTCCATGGCTGGCGCAATGTCGTCCACGAATCCGTGCACTACAAGGTGGTCGCTGGCGAGTGCCTGGATTTCGGTTGTGACCTTGCTGCCGATGACGTGAAGGCGAATGTCGGCGATGCGTTCACGCACTCGCGGAAGTATCTCGCGAGCGAACCAGAGCACCGCATCGGTGTTGGGCGGGTGCTGGAAGCCGCCGACGAACAGCAGGTCGCGACGGTCTGCGAACTTTCGCCGGCAGCCGTAGACTTCATGGACATTGGAAAGCACGTCGACCGCGACGCCGGGTGCGTCCCGGGCGAGGATTTCCTCCTCTACGGGGCTGACCACCAGGGTGACGTCGCATTCGCGCATGATTCCGACTTCAAGCATGCGGGTGCGTTCCGACTCGCGTGCGAGGTCAGTACGCCCCTCGAGTTCAGCGGCACGCTGTTCACGCAGATAGTGCAGATCCACCGTGTCGAAAACGAGTCGCGCGCTCGGCGCGTACATGCGTGCCAGGCCAATGAACTCGCTGGCCACGTAGTGCCGTGACAGAAGGATGGCGTCGAACTCGGCACCACGTTCACGGAATAGTGCAGCCGGATCATTGTTGAACGGGTGGTAGAGCACTTCGACCCCGATTTCCTGGAGCGCTGATGTGTAGCCCTCCACCCAGGCTCGGTTGCTGGCCATGAACGCGACATGGCAGCCATTCCGGCGCAGTACGCGCATCAGGTTGACCATGCGCAAGGATCCGGAATCCTGATCAGGTGCCGGCGTGGTCGCATCGATGATCAGGATACGGCGCACGGCGCGATGGCTGGCCGCAACATGGATGCTGGTGCCCGGTGCGGGTTGCGCGCGCAATGCATCCTTCCACTTGTCTAGGAACTTGGCCTGGTTGACGACCTGGTAGCGCTTCATGCCGCTGCCGGTGTCGGTGCCTGCTGTAATACCCTCGAAGTGGACAACGCGGGAATCGGGCTCGTAGAAAACCTTGTACCCGGCTGCGCGCACGGCGAAAGCAAGGTCGGTGTCTTCGTAATAGGCGGGCGCGTAACGCGAATCAAACTGGCCCAACTGTTCGAACAGCGCGCGACGCAACAGGATCGCTGCTCCCGAGCAATAGTCCGCTTCGCGCCGGAACATGAACCGACTGTCCTCCGGGTCCTCGAATCGACCGTAGTTCCAGCCCGAACCGTCACTGAAAATGATGCCGCCGGCTTCCTGCAGCCTTCCATCCGGATAAATCAGCCGCGCACCGACGAGGCCAGCATCCGCCTCTTCGGCGAAACAGCGCATCAGTGCTTCCAGCCAGCCTGGCGTGACCAGGGTGTCATTGTTGAGGAACAGCACGAATTCGCCGCGGGCCATTGAGGCGCCGGCATTGCAGGATCCGACAAAACCCAGATTCTGCGCATTGCGCAGCACCCGAATTCCCTCTATCTGCGCCAATCGCTGCTCGGTCGAATCAGTGGATAGATCATCGACGACGATGACCTCGAAAGGCGTTGTCGCCGCATGTGCGGCCAGCGAGCGCAAACAGGCCGCCGTATAGGCAAACTTGTTGTGCACCGGAATGATGATGGAGACTTGTGGCTCGCTGCTGCCGGGCACCGCGAATGGAGCGAAACCCTCGCCAGGAGCAGCCCAGGTTTCCCGCGCTGCCAGTCGTGAGCTGCCACGCAGTTCGCGGACCAGACGGTTCCAGGTGCCGCGAACTCCATGCCTGGCAAGGCTCCCACGCAGGCGGCGGAACTGGTTCAGTACGCGCTGCATTCGATAGCCGCTGGAGGCGCGCAAATCGCGCAGGATTTGCAATGCCTTGCGCAGCGGCCAGGTGTATCGCCAGAACCGGCTCATCGCGATAGGACGCAACTGCCCGACTTCCTCGTTCAGGGCCAGCGCCCATTTCGAGCGTTCGTCGAATTCGATACGCAACTGCTTCAATTCGTGATCGAGGCTGTGCCCCCATTCGCCACGCTTGTGGGATTCCGCGCGCAATGCTTCAAGCTTGATGGCAAGTTCCGCAGAGTGCTTGCGTGCCCGGTTGTGCTCAGTCAGCTGGTGCATGAGCTGGAGCATCGGATCGTCGAGGCTGGCAAGCGGATAGCGAAGCGCCGGGACGATCGGCAGGTCCAGCGCGCCAGCGTAGGCACGGGCCATCGACCCAAGATCCATTTCACGCCGTTCGAGCAGGGTCTTGCGGACAGCTGCAAGCTGTTCACGCCGCCCTGAGAGTTCAAGGATGCGCGCAACGATGGCGTCGGCATTCGCCTCGACCAGGAAGCCGTTGACGCCATCGTCGATACGCTCGACATAGGCGCCCATGCGAGTGGCTATGACTGGCAAGCCCAGATCGCGCAACTCGGACAACATGTAGCCGAACGTCTCTGCGACCGTAGGCATCAATACCGCTGCATCCGCACCCAGTCGGGACAACAGCTCGGGCAGCTCATCTCGCTGGTAGTCGAGCACGATATGCACGCCGGTTTGGCCAAAGAACGCATGTGCGTCGGAGCCCGCGCCGAGCAGGAAGATGTCGGCGTGCTCGCGCAGCCCCGGCAACACCTTTTCGAGCAATTGCGCACCCTTGCCTCGGCGCACGCGGCCCGGTATCACCAGGCGCAGGCGATCACACGCGTCGGGCTCGCTGCAGCGCGGGCTTGCCTCGGGCCAGCTTGAGAGGCCGTGCGGAATGACGGCAGATCGCAGGTCGGACAACTCGGGCGCCAGGCGAAGATCATTCGTCAACGCGGATTGGCTGGGCGCAACAATCTGCGCACCGGCGGCCAGCAACTTGCAGACAACTGCATCCCGGATCGATCTCCAATGGAGCGGATCGGTGTTGCTGAATTCACGGTCAGGTCCCAGTGCGGCGAGATCCGATGCGCGTTGGGCTTCGTCGAAACTCAATTGGGTGTCGCTGAAGTCGCGATGCAGCACGGGCCATAGTGGATAGTGGTCGTGCACGATCCGCATGGTCGGCAAGCCCGTGTCGAGAACATCCAGGCTATGGCCGATCAACGAAGACACGATGATCGCATTGACTGAAAAGTCACCTATCCATTCCTGCAGCAATTGCCGGTAGGCCGGATCCGCGACGACAGTGTCGGCGATCGGACAGGGCAGGGCGACACGTCGCAATGGGGGGCCGGAACGCGTTCCGTCGTGAATTTCCAGCCATTCGCCATGACATCGACGCGCATGGCTGCCACGTGCGATCAGGACAAGATGCCGGGCATCGCTGAATGCAGCGCAGAAATCGCGTACCCAGCGATCCGCGCCGCCGCCCCAGCCATGCAGGACATGCAGGATGACTGGCCGCGCATCGAGGCCGGGACAACCCGGCGTGGCTTTGGAGGCCAATGCTGCGGCTACCTGGTCACGCAGCTCGGCCAGTGGCGAAGGCGGCAGCGGGTCACGCGGGTCAGTTTCGCCAGCGGGGCCAGCAACAGGTTGGCCCGCTGCACCTGCATACAGGTGATCAAGCGTGACCAGTCTCCATGCGTGCGTTCCTGCTGGGCTCGCTGCAATTGCGCCAGCCTCCTTCCACGCGGCCAGCCGTTGACCATGCCAGGCAGAGGCCAGTGCGGAAACCGATGTGGTGTCGATCAGCAGGTGACGCGAATACGCAAAGCAGGTCGCGTCAATCCGGTTTGTCGAGTCATTGCTGCTGACGCCGGCAGGCAACGGCGAACGTTGTCCAGCGAGGTTGTCGAGTGCGCCGGCAGCCAGTACGTTCGGGCCTTCAAGGGCGCGCTGCAGGCGATCCAGTGCGTGAGCCGGCAATTCGGCATCGCTGCGGACCAGCAGCAGGGTTTGTCCGGGAAAGGCCTCAGCCAGGCCGGCGACCAGCTCCATCGTGTCGGCCGAATCCAGCGCGGCCATGCGCCGCACCTGCGGATGGGCCGGCAGTGCTGCGCTCGCACCACACAGGACCAGTTCGACCGGACTCGCAAACTGCTCCAATGTCGCCGTCAGCCACGCCTCGCTGCAAGCGGTACTGCCATGCACACAGAGGATGGCCGGGTCCGACGACGGTGTCTGCACGATCTTCCAGAACGGGAGTGGACGCGGATTATCGGCGATGCCGACGCACACTGTCACGGACGCGCCATGGTTCGGCGAGAATTCCGGGATAGACTTGGGTCAACTTCCCGCAGACGCACCTCCAACCTTGTTTCGACGCCTGTTTTCCTTCATTGCCCTGCTGTGGCGCATTTTCAGGGGCCCGCTCCTGCTGGGTATCGGTGCCATCGCCGGATTCCTGATCCCTTATTCCATCGTCCTCGACCAGCAGGTCCGCGAGCGCTTCGATGCCTTGACCTGGCAAATTCCGAGTCGGGTCCTGGCGCGACCACTGGATCTGGCCCCGGGCCGGCCGATGAATGCCGAGACCCTGCTGCTGGAACTTGAAGCGTCGCGCTATCAGGCTGATGGCAGCTCGCGAACGCCGGGCACGTTTTCCCGCAAGGGTGACCAGTTCGCGATTTCGCGGCGTGCGTTTCTTGGCCTGGATGGCCGTCATCCGGCGCAGCACATCAGCCTCGAGCTGAGAGGCGGTCGAATCCAGCGCCTGCGCGATGGCGAGTCTGGGGAGGCCCTGCTACACGCCGAACTGGATCCGGCCCGCATAGCCACCCTGTACGGCTTGCAGCAGGAAGAGCGGCGCATCGTCCAGCTCGAACAACTGCCAGCCTTGCTGGTCATGGGCTTGCAGGCTGTCGAGGATCGCGACTTCAAGCACCATCATGGCATCGACGTCGTCGCGATCCTGCGTGCGGCCTGGGCCAATATCACGGCGGGGCGCGTGGTCCAGGGCGGATCGACACTGACCCAGCAGCTGGTCAAGAACCTGTTCCTCGATCGCGGCCAGAGTTTCGTGCGCAAGATCAACGAGGCCTTGATCTCGCTACTGATCGAGTACCGCTACGACAAGCGCCGCATTCTCGAAGCCTACGTCAACGAGATCTTCCTCGGTCAGCAAGGCGGTCAGGCGGTACACGGTTTCGCCGCTGCTTCGGAATTCTATTTCGGACGAGACGTCGCTGCACTCGGAAACGCGGATATCGCCTTGCTGGTCGGCATGGTCCAGGGCCCCAGCCTTTACGATCCGCGGCGATCACCACAGCGTGCGATGGAGCGACGCAACCTTGTCCTGCAGCAATTCCATGAAACCGGTCTGATCGATGCAAAGGCGTTGGCCACGGCCCAGGCACGTCCGCTGGGTATCAGTGCCCGAGGTGCGCTGCCACGAAATCGATACCCGGCGTTCCTGGAACTGGTGCGCCAGCAACTGCGGCGCGACTTCGAGGACCGCGAAGTGGATGCATCCGGACTTTCCATCCACACCACGCTTGCCCCCTCTGCGCAGTTGCAAGCTGAGGCCGCGCTGTCCAATGCCCTGGCCTCGCTTGGCAAGCGTGATGCCGGCGTCGAATCCGCAGTCGTCGTGACAGCCGTGCCAGGCGGGGAGGTGCAGGCGCTGATCGGTGGTCGCAACGCGGATGCGCAGGGGTTCAACCGTGCTCTCGATGCGCGGCGACCAATCGGTTCGCTGGTCAAGCCATTTGTCTATCTGGTCGCGCTGGCCCAGCCTCAGCGCTACTCGCTGGCCTCACGCATCGACGATGCGCCGGTGGATCTTCCGCAACGCGACGGTACGCGTTGGGTGCCGAAGAATGACGATGGCGACGTACACGGCGAAGTGCTGCTGATCGATGCCTTGAAGAACAGCTGGAACCTGGCCACGGTGCAGCTCGGCCTGCGCCTCGGCGTCGACAAGGTTCGCGGCCTGTTGCAATCATTCGCGCTGGGTCGCGATATCAATCCGAATCCCTCCCTGCTGCTCGGTGCGGTCGAACTCAGTCCGTTCGATGTCGCCCAGCTGTATCAGTATTTCGCCGCCGACGGACACGCCGTGCCGCTGCGTGCGGTTAGAGGCGTGATCGATGGTGAGGGCCGCACGCTATCGCGATACGGCGTCGAGCCGGGAACCGGTGACTACGTGGCCGCCTCGCGCCTGGTCACCTGGGGCATGCAGCAGGTTGTGGAATCCGGCACGGCGCGTTCGATCGGCGCAGCAGGATTGGGAAACCTGCACGCGGCAGGCAAGACCGGAACCAGCGACACCCAGCGTGATTCCTGGTTTGCCGGATTCAGTGGCAATCAACTTGGAGTGGTCTGGGTCGGACGCGATGACAACCAGCCGACAGGCCTTTACGGGTCGACGGGCGCGCTCAAGGTCTGGATCGACCTGTTCAAGCGTCTTCCGGCCGAGCCGCTGATCCAGCCTGACGATGGTATCGAGTTCGTGTGGATCGATCCCGAAAGCGGTCGGCGTACGGATGCCGTGTGTGCGGAAGCGCGTGAGCTGCCTTTCGTTGCCGGGTATGCGCCCACCGAGCGCCATGGCTGCGCGCTGGATCGAATTCGAGAGTGGCTCGGTGGCGGCAAGGACTGATCGGCCAATTCTTGAGACTGAACGCGATCGCTTGCGCGACTTGTCGCTAGCGGCTTTCTCCATCAGCTGCGCCGGAAAGGTTCATTGCGAATGGTCCCTGTCGCGTGTTCATGAGCGACTTGCCCTCTTGAATTGCCCGGATTGACGCTATGCTTGGCGGATTCCCGAACACCATCATGCTTCGATCCATGAAATTTGCTTCCCAAAAGATTCGCTTCGTTTCCATTGCCAGCTTCATTCTTGTCAGTGCCGCCTGTTCGTCTCCTGGCGAGCCGGAGACCGCCGTGCTGGTTCGTCCCGCGCCTGAGCCGGCGTCTGTCACGGCAGTGCGGGCGATCAGGGACGCCGGAGCCAGTGAGGAGTCTGTCCTGCAGATCAATCCGCTGCGTGATCCTGCGGTCAAGGGGTTCCTCGCCGAGGCTGCAGAAGCCGAAAAGGCGCAGCAGTTCGATGCGGCATTCGTCGCCATCGGCAAAGCCAGGAATCTTGCCCCGGAGGCCCCCGATCTGCTCCAGTACGAGGCTGAAATCGAACTTCTACGCGGCAATACGATCGAGGCAGAAAAGCTGGCTTACGAAAGCTTCAAGAATGGGCCGCAGATCGGTCGCTTGTGCCAGCAGAACTGGCAGACCATCCTCGAGGCTCGAAAGATTTTCAAGGACGCGGAATACCTGCCTTACGCGGAATCCAAGCGGGATGCTTGCAAGGTTCCGCGTCCGGTTCGTCTCTGAGCGTTCGGTGACTACGCTCGACGATGTCTCCCGACTCGCATGCCTGATACCTCGATTCACATTGCCGAGGAATCGCCATTGAACAGCATGCGGAGCATCACACCCCATGTCTGATGCGGTGGCGGATCTCCTTGGCGGCGAAGGTCCATTTGCGCGCGAGGTGCCGGGCTTTGTTCCGCGTGAAGTGCAGCAGGTCATGGCTGAGGCGGTTGCCGAGGCGATCGACCAGCGCCACGCCCTGATTGCCGAGGCAGGCACCGGCACGGGCAAGACATTCGCCTATCTGGTGCCGGCGCTGCTGTCAGGCAAGCGGGTGATTATTTCCACCGGCACCAAGGCTTTGCAGGACCAGTTGTTCCATCGCGACTTGCCGCGCGTGCGCAGCGTGCTCGGCGCACGACTCTCCTCGGCTCTGCTCAAGGGGCGGGCCAACTACTTGTGCCTGCATCGGCTGGAGCAGGCACGCAGCGATGGCCGCTTCGCCACCCGTGAACAGGTGGCGCAACTGCAAACGATCCACGCCTGGTCATCAACCACTCAGAGCGGTGATCGTGGCGAGCTGGCCGAATTGCCCGAAGACTCTCCGCTGTGGCCACGGGTGACATCCACTACCGAAAATTGCCTGGGCAGCGAATGCCCGATGTTCAGCGACTGCTTCGTGGTCAAGGCGCGTCGCGCTGCGCAAGAGGCGGATCTGGTCGTCGTCAACCATCACCTGCTGTTCGCCGATCTGGCGATCAAACAGGAAGGCTTCGGCGAAATCCTGCCAGGTGCACAAGCCTTCATTCTCGATGAGGCGCACCAGATTCCAGAACTGGCAGGTCAGTTTTTCTCGATTACCCTGACCGCCAGGCAGCTGACCGAGCTGGCCACCGACACCCTGGCCGAAGCGGCTGCGGTGACGGGAGCGCTCGGTACTCTGCAACCTGTTGCCGAAGCCATGACCCCCGCGGTGCGTCGTCTTCGCCTCGCGCTCGACCGGTTTCCAGCCAAGGCTGCATTCGTCGCCATTGAGCGGGATGCCGAAGTCGAGCGCGAACTGGATGGCGTGCGTGTGGCGCTTGAGGAGCTGGCCGCCGCGCTGGCTGCACATGCCGAACGCAGTCGCGGTCTCGATGCCGTGCACGAGCGTGCCGTGCAGATGAGCGCACGCCTGCTCCATCTGTGCGACAGCCAGAGCCGGGAATCCGTGCATTGGTATGAGTTGAGCGCGCACGGATTCGCCCTGCACGCGACACCGTTGGATTTGTCCCAGCCGTTGCGCGAATTGCGCGAACAAAGTCATGCCGCATGGATCTTCACCTCGGCAACATTGTCGATTGCCGGGCGCTTTGATCACTTTGCGCGCCAGTTGGGCCTGGAGGATCCGCACAGCCTGTGCCTGGACAGTCCCTTCGACTACGCAAACCAGGCCCTGGCCTACCTGCCAAAAAACCTGCCTGAACCCGCCGCGCCGGATTTCACCGAACGCGTGGTCGAAGCGGTGATTCCGGTTCTGCAAGCTTCGGGCGGGCGCGCCTTCCTGTTGTTCACGTCGCATCGCGCATTGCGTCGCGCGGCGGAACTGCTGGAAGGCCGGGTGCCGTGGCCGCTGTTCGTCCAGGGTTCGGTGCCGAGGCATCAATTGCTCAGCGGTTTTCGTGAATCCGGCAATGGTGTGTTGCTTGGCGCAGCCAGTTTCTGGGAAGGTGTCGATGTTGCCGGCGAGGCGCTCAGCGTCGTGGTCATCGACAAGCTGCCATTTGCAGCTCCAGATGATCCCGTCCTGGTCGCGCGTCTTGAGGTGTTGCGCGAGTCCGGTATCAATCCATTCGTCGAGTGGCAGATCCCGAACGCCGTGATTGCGCTCAAGCAGGGTGTCGGGCGGCTGATTCGCGATATCAATGATCGCGGTGTCCTGGTGCTGTGTGATCCACGCCTCACCACGAAGGGATATGGAAAGACATTCCTTGCCAGCTTGCCCGGATTTCCAAGGACCAGGGAACTCGCTGATATCGAGGAATTCTTCTCGGATGCCGAGTCATCCTGACATTTCGGCGCGTGTTCTCGGCGTGGACGTTTCGCGCGGAACCTGAACGACCAGGTTCCGCTGGAAGGGCGCGTGGACGGATTCGTTCTCATGCTTGCGGAGTAGCTCGTTCAGCCTTGCGGTTGAGGGATTCTGGTGGCTTTTGACGGGGGTGCTCTTGCAGTGCGAGGACATCCAGAATGCGATTCGGGAGTGCACTCCCCAATGGGGCCTGCCATGTATCCCGCAACGCGTTGGCTGCTGCATTGCAGCAACTGAAAATCGCGTTGATCGGCTCGCGCCAGAGTGCTATACATTAAGCGTTCAGGTGCGTTTTCATCCTCCATTGCATTCCCATCTGAGTTGGCTGACCCGACAATTTCGGGTTCTCAAATTTTGCATAAAAGTTCAGGAGTCAACATGCGTAATTCAGTTCGTGTGAAAACTTTGGTTGTGCTGATATCGGCCAGCCTTGGCGGCGTCTACGCACCTGCGGCGTGGAGTCAGGCAA
>NZ_JBAWHJ010000210.1:0-8481 GCF_049593775.1 Dokdonella sp.
GCGCAGCGCCGGCGCGTATCCGGCGGGGGAACAGACATGAAGTATTGGCTGGTGAACAACGGTGATGACACGCAGGTGGTTCTGGTCAGCGACGAGGCTGTCTACTCGGAAAGTGTGCCGGCCAGCCGGGCCGGCACCATGGTCGAGCAATTGAAATCGGGAAATTCGCCCGCCCGCACATTTTCCGAAGACGCGACACACATCGTTCTCCGCGATACGCGACGAGTGAAGCAGAGCTCCAGCGACAACGACATCGACTTCAACACCGGCGAGGGCAAGCAGGCCAAGGAGATTTCGCTGAGTATCGAGGATGGCGGCATCCGCGATGAAGTTTTCGGTAGCATCGAGCACGAGACAGAGGGTCGCTTCCGCCGCTACGAAGATAGCTACACGCGCCCCCGTGCTGCAGTCGGTTCGCTGACTGGACTTACCGTGTTCGGATTCGGCACCGTGCTGCTCATGAAGGCGGCGGCGGCAATCCAGGTTGCCGAAGAGATCGAGGTCACGGGCCGCAAGAGGGGGCTCAAGCAGTTCGTTGTCTGGTTGCTCGATACCCTCGGGCCTACCGGTGTCGGCATCATTGGCGGTCTGATCTGCGCCTTGTGTCTGTGGGTCCTCGTGCAGCGGCTCAAGGCACCCCCGCATCTGCAGATCCTGCAGCCCAAGCCGTATCAGCCGCAACGGGCCCTGGTCACTGCATTGAAGTACATCGCGCTTTTCGCAATCTGGGCACTGTTCCTTCCGCCACTGCTTCGGTGAACGAGGACAGCCGGGGAGGGGAGGTGAATTCGGTGGCTGCTGGCGTGAGCTTGTGGGATTCGGGTCGCATGCAGTATTCGCCCTTGGCCTCTTCTCGGGGTAGGGTGCACGCTTCGTTTTCTTGCGTCCCCCCTGCCATGGCGGTTTCCGAGTTTCCGCAATTGCTCAGTCAGTACATGCGCAGGATCCGCGCCAGCGCGGCCGGCGTCGGTGCAGAGATCGGCCTCAGCCGCGAATCCGTGAACAACTGGCGCAACGGGGATGCTTCGCCAGGGCGCAAGGCGCGCGACAAGGTGATTGCCTGCGCGCGCTATCTGCGCCTGACTGAAGCCGAGACGAATCGCCTGCTAAAAGCGGCTGACTTCGAGCCTGAGTACGCTGATGAGGTGGCCGAATTGCATGCCGAAACGGCAGGGTCGAACATGGCGGCACCGTTCAGTGTGCAGCGCGTGTTCGACCGCCTCCAGACCTTGCGCCCGTATCCGATCCTCATGTTGCTGTGTCCGGCTCATCTGGGGCAGCCGCCCATGCGAGCGGAGATCCTCGCGGAAGCCGGGCGTCGTTTCGGTGAGACGAATGTGCTGCATCTGCAACCGCCGTACAGTCTGTCCGCCGAGCCCAATGACTACTTCGCTGCACTCGCGGCACAGTGCGGGTTCGAAGGAGTCGAATCGGATTTCGCGTTCGAATCGGCCCTGGCAGATCGCCTGCGCGGAACCCAGCCGCTGTTCTGTCTGGTCAGTCGTTTCGAGCAGGGCGACCCGGTGCAGCGCGACGTCCTCGCAGGAATCCTTCGCAGCTTGAGCGAAATGCACAGTGGCCGCCTCTACCTGTTGATTTGCGGGGGATCGGCCCTTGCTGATCTCAAATACCAGGGAGGCGACCTTTCCCTGCTCAACATCGCCATTGCCGAGCGCTGGCCCGAGCCCACCGAGGCTGATCTGCGTCCGCGTGCTGCAGCACTGGGCCTTGCCGATGCAGCTGGGCGATGTGTTCTGGCAACCAGCGGTGGTCACCCATTGCTGATCGATGAAGCGTTCGATCTGTTGACGGCACAACCCGCGCTTGCGGAGTCAGACTTGCAGGAGTCACTCGCCAGCTATCCACCCTTGCTGCAGAGCTACGAGCCACTGTTGCGAGATGCTGCGACGGTCGAAATGCTCAGCGGCATGCTCGAGCGCCAGCGCATTGCCGCTGCACGTCCATGGATTGCCGATCCGCTGCTACGGTCACTGTATTGGGCGAATCTGATACTCGAGCGCAGCGACGACACTGGTCGATGGTTTGAGTGGCGTTGCGAGGCTGTGCGCACGGCCGGCCGAATGCTCGTGTGCGGCGCGAATCCAGGATGAAACTACCCCGATTGGCACGCCCGCCCTTGTGGCGAATCATCCTATTGATCGTCGTCGCCTGGCTCATCGGTAGCGCGCTGTTCGCCCCGGGGCTAAATCCTCTTGTGCGGCTGGCAATTCCACTCGATGCCGAAATCGGAACGATGATGGGAATTGTCCGCTATGAAATGAGCGAGGCGCGTGACAGTGCCGAGCGCTACTGGCGCATGCACGGCGATTGGCCGGCCAATGCTCTGGCGATCGGGGAGGTTGATGACAACGGTCTGATACGCCTGGACATACCCGAACCGATGGAGCTGAGCTACCAGTTTGGCCAAGGGTTCGGGCCCGAGACCGACCTGCGAGGCACAGTTCTATCCTGGCGCTTCAATCCGGAGACGGCTCAATGGCGCTGCATGCCGGGCCAGCCATCGCCGCCAACGCGTTGGCTGTTCGCGGAATGTCAGCCACCCTCGGCTGGCGCCGGAGGCACCTTGGGCGTGATGCTGATCGTATCCATTCTGACCCTCGCTGCCGCGCTGGTCTGGCTGGCCGTGCTCGATCCGATGATGCGTACCCTGCAGGCGTCGCCCCGACGCCTGCGTCGACTGCCTCTGTCGAGCTTGCCAGGGATGGATCGGCGTCTTCGCCTCTTGCGTCGACTGGATACCAGCCTCGCAGCAGCAGACGTTGCGGCCGAGGATTGGCGCGAAGCGGTACACCTTGTCGCTGCCGATTCATCGCAGCGCGCCGAATCGCTGGCTTTGCGCATTGGTGCAACCAGCGCCACCTCCGATTCTGGAGGACTGCCAGGCACGCTCTTCGTCTGGAACCTGCCCAACGAGCTACCCGTAGCGCTTGATCAGATGCTGGTCCTGTTCGTCGATCCGGCAATTCCCGCGCGATTGCTGGTTCGGCACCTGCGCGCGAAGTCGACCGGCCAGGATGTGCTCATGGTGGTCAGCCCGAATGTGCGCAGTGATGCCTCCTTGCTCGCCTTTGCCAGTGATCCCGGCAATCTCTGTGTCGCAATCGATCAATCGACGCTCAGCGAATGGATGCTCAATCCCGTCCCGACGGAAGTATTGATCGGCGTACTCGCCCGGCAACTCAAGATCACGCGCATCTCGCCATACCAGACGCGAGGTGGCGTAACACGCTCGGCAGTATTTTTCGGACGCGAGCAACTGCTTGCACGTGTCATCAATCGCGAGCCTGGCAACTATCTGCTGGTTGGCGGTCGCCAGCTAGGCAAAACCAGCCTGATGAAGGCGATTGAGCGCCGCTTTGAATCGCATCCGCGCGTGCGTTGTCACTATCTCTCCATGCGTGATCACCGCCTTGCCCCGCGACTCGCGCAGGCGGCCGGTTTACCGCTCGAAACACCGCCTGAAGAAGCTTTGCGCCGGCTCGCCCAACACGGTACGCAGCAACGACTGTTGCTGCTGCTCGACGAGACCGATCTGTTCCTGCGCGACGAAGCCAGTCATGGCTATCCGCAACTTGCTCAACTGCGAGCGCTCAGCGAGGAGGGGCTATGCCATTTCATGCTCGCTGGTTTCTGGGATCTGTACGAGGCGATCGCTCTCGACTTCGCATCGCCCATCCGCAACTTCGGCGAAGTGATCCGTCTCGGCGCGCTGGAAGCTGATGCTTGTGCCGCGCTGGCCAGCGAACCGCTGGCCCGGCTTGGCGTGCGGTTCGAATCGAGAGAACTGGTGGAAGCAATCGTCAGTACCTGTGGCCAGCGCGCCAACCTGGTGGCCATGGTCTGTCAGTGCGCACTGGAGTCGCTGGATCGCGGCGAACGCATCATCACCACCGCACTTGCGGAACGCGCACTGCGTTCGGATGCCATTGGAGACGCACTGGCGGGCTGGTCACGTCTTAGCCCCGAGCCGCGTGCCTGTGCCCTGGACCGCGCCATAGTCTACCGTGTGGCCCAACGCAGCTTGTGCGGAGAAAGTGGACTTACAATCGCCGGCTGGCTCGATGAGCTCGATGCAGTAGGGGTACGCATTCCCTCGGAGGCAGTTCGGCGGGCCTTTTCCCGCCTGCAGCTTGCTTACGTTCTTCTCCGCGATGACGAGGCCGAACAATGGCGCTTCGCTGTTCCACAACAGGCACGGCAATTCGAATCTGGTGAAGTTGATGCGCTTCTTGAGCGCGAGCTGCGGGATCTCGATGCAGCGTGGAGTCCTGCAGACCGAGAGTTCATGAACGGCGCTGGCGACCGAGCTGCGCGCAACCCGACCGCGCTTTAGCTCTCGTCGAAACCATCCGCAAAGATGAAGTCTGGATTGTCGCTCATGAAGATGCGATTGCCGGTGCAGGTCGCGATCCACAGGTCCAGCTTGCCGTCGTTGTCGATATGGAAGGCCGCGACGTCCTGGGTGCCCTGCGGTGTCCAGGGACGGCTTCCTCCGGCAAGGGGATCGAAATAGGTCACAGCAGGCGGGGTGCCCTGTCCCTTCATGATCACCAGCTGGCCATCGCAGCCAGGCACGTCGGTGTCTACGTCGGCCACGAAGACATCGAGGGTGCCATCTGCGTCGAGGTCGGCAAAGTCGGTGTTGCCACCGAAGAAGGTGGTGTTGGGGCTAGGGGCACTCGAGCTGGTGGCGAATTGGGCATGGCCCTGGCCGTCGTTGCCGGTGTTGATGAGGTAGTGGTCCTGGCTGTCGTCGACTACGAATAGGTCGAGGCGGTCGTCCTGGGTGAAATCGGCCACCGCAACCATGTATGGAGCGTCAGCGTTGACCGTGTCGAACATCTCGAAGTGGCCGGTGCCGTCGTTGTAGAGAATCATCACCGACGGCGAGTTCGGGCCGGGGGTTTCGGTACCGGTCGCGTTGTTCTTGATGATGTCCTTGAAGCCGTCGCCGTTCATGTCGGCGATATCGGCATCGGTGCCGAACGTCGAGTTGGTCATGGCCGTGGTCAGGCGTGTGGCGGTTTCATCGCTGAAGAACCCGTTGCCGTCGTTGATGAGCAGCTTGTCTTCGAGATCGTTTGCGTAGTCGGTGAAATAGAGCTCGGGTCGGCCGTCACCGGTCAAGTCGCCAACCCCGAGGCCACAAAACTTCGGGCCGCTGCCGGTACCCGAAAGCAACACGGGCAGGCGAGCCGGCTGATATGCGAAGCCCTGCCAAACCCCACCCACCCTGGCGAGATTGATCAGGATGCGCGGTTGCTGGTTGAAGGTGCCGGCGGTGACAATGTCGAGCCAGCCATCGCCGTTGACGTCGACCAATTCGACGTCGCGGTCGTCGGTGTCATCGAGAAAATCTTCCGCGAACTCTTCAGTGCGGTCGGTCATCACCCCTTTTTCGTTCATGAACAGGACGTTGCGAAATCCGCCCGGGTTGGTAAAGGGGATCTTGCGAACGACCACGAGGTCGGTATCCCCATCCTGATCGAGGTCACCGGTGGCGAGGTCTTTTTCGCGAATGTCGTTGGCACCAACGTTGGGGTCGCTGGTGACGAGGCGGGTACTGGTCGCTTCGGTGAACGTGACCCAGTCTCCCGCCAGGGCGGGATTTGCGGAGGCCAGGGCGGCCAGCAGCAGGCTGGCTGCGGGGTTGAAAGGGCTCGGATTGAATCGAATTGACACCGTACCTCCTGTCTCCGCCGCGCGGCATCGGTACTATAACAACTCGGCGTATCAGAGAGGAGGGCGCGATGAGCAGGAATTCGGGATTGCGAGCCAGGTCTGCGATCAGCAGGGGTGGTGGGCTCGGGGCTCTCCGGGCTATCTATACTGGTGGCAGACGCATCGGCTTTGTGGCTCTTTTCTCGTGCGCGCTCGTTTCGGTCGCCGGGGCGCAGATACTTCAGCCACCCCAGGTGCCAGCCGGCAACCCGCAGACGCCTGCCAAGGTCAACCTCGGCAAGGTGTTGTTCTGGGACGAACAGCTCGCGTCGACACGCAGTGTCGCTTGCGGTACCTGCCACATTCCAGCTGCGGGCGGCAGCGATCCTCGCTCGCTGAGCCCCAACGGAGTGCACCCCGGGCCAGACGGCCTTTTCGGGGGCGAGGACGACATTCTCGGCTCCCCTGGAGTTCCGCTCAACCAGAGCGATGGGCTCTACGACTCCAGCCTGAGTTTCGGTCTCGGCGCCCAGGTGACCAACCGCCGTCCGGGGAGCATGGTGAATGCCGCCTATTCGCCGCGGCTTTTCTGGGACGGTCGGGCGGAAGGTCCATTTGTCGATCCCGTCACCCTCGCCGTGATCTTGCCGACCGGCGGAGCGCTCGAGAACCAGGCGATCGGCCCACCTCTCTCGGATATCGAGATGGGTCACATCGGTAGGGCATGGCCGGACGTGGTCGACCGCCTCGCCGTGATCTCGCCACTCGCGCTATCTCCGGCGGTTGCGACTGAACTGCTCGACTGGATCGCTGGTCGTGGCTACCCGGAGTTGTTCGAGGAGGCCTTTGGCAGCCCGGGAGTCACCGCTTCTCGGCTGGCCATGGCGCTGGCGAGCTACCAGCGAACGTTGTTCAGCAACCAGGCACCCCTCGACGCATGGATTCAAACCGGGAATGGCCTGACGCCGCAGGAGCTGGCTGGGCGCACCGTGTTTGTTGGAGTTGCTCAGTGTGACAACTGCCACGCGGGCGCGATCATGAGCGATCACAACTTCCACTACACCGGGGTCCGCCCGAAGACTGACGACCCTGGCCGGAAGGAGGTCACCGGGAATCCCGACGACGAGGGCAAGCTACGCACGCCATCGGTGCGCAATGTTGCCTTGCGCGCTCCCTACATGCACAACGGACGCTTCGCCACTCTTGAAGACGTAGTTGATTTCTACGACCGCGGTGGTGACTTCACCCCCAACGAACTTGTCCCGCTCAACTTGACGCCTCAACAGCGTGCCGACCTGCTCGCGTTCCTGCGCCGACCCCTGACCGATCTGCGGTTGGCTGAGAGTGCACCGCCGTTTGACCGGCCACGCCTCTACACTGAATCGGCGCGTGCGCCGCAGGTGGTTGGCAGCGGCTTGGCTGGAAGTGGAGGCCTGGTGCCGCAGATGGTGGCGGTCGAGCCACCGCTGATTGGTAACCCGAGCTTCACCGTTGCGGTGGCAAACGCACTCGGTGGAGCCACTGCCTTGTTGGTCATCGACGCGAGCGATCCCGGATTGACCCAGCCGGTTTCCGGGTCTATTGCCTTCGAGTCGATCGTGCTCGCTGGTGTTGGTGCTGGCGGCGGCTATGGCTCGGCGAGCCTTGCGATCCCCAACGACCCGGATCTCGACGGCGACCAGTGGTTCGGGCGGTGGTATGTAGAGGATGCCGGTGGTGGTGGCAGCGTCGCCGTTAGCCCGCTGTTGCGTTTCCACACCTTTGCCGGCGCCGTGGCCAACGAGATCTTCGGCGACGGCTTTGAGGCCGGCACCGCTGCCGCCGGGTCGGCTACGGTGCCGTAGCCGACTTCGGTACGAAGACCTGGTCGAGTGCCACCCCGCGCCACTCGCGTGGGGGGTGGCCGGGCAGGATGACGCGCACCGTGACCTTTGTTTGCGGCTGCAGATCCCCGAAGCCGAAGTAGGCCTCGGGGGCGTCGGCCGACTGAAAGCTGCCGCCCCCGATCCAGCGTCGTTGTATTCCGGCCGGGCCCTCAACCTCGACCATTGCACCATAGCCGTGACGGTTGGGAGGGGAGTCGTCGAGGCGGACCACCAATGAACGCCGCGCAGGCGTGTTGTTGCGCAGGACCACCACCGGCCCGTTGAGGGTGGTGATCACAACGTCGACGTCACGGTCGCCGTCGAGGTCCCCAAATGCCACTGCGCGGGCGTGAAGCGTTTTTTTGCACCACTCGGCCACGCAGTTTGTGGTCTGGAACCGCGCTCCGCGTCGTTCCAGCAGCAACAGGGGTTGTGCCTGTCCGCCTGTCTTGCCTGACACCTCGGGGTTGTCCATTTCCGGGTAGACGTGGCCGTTTCCGATGAGCAGGTCTTCGTCGCCGTCGAGGTCGAAATCGTAGAAGCCGCAACCCCAGCCCAGCAGCGGTCGGCTGATCGCGGCGACACCGTAGGCAGCCGAGCGGTCAGCGAAGAGGCCGTCACCGAGGTTGTGGTGGAGGGTGTTGGAGTCGTCGGAAAATACTGTCACGAAGAGGTCGGGTTGGCGGTTGCCATCGGCGTCGGCCTGGCAAATTCCCATGCTGGCCTGGGGCCTGCCGTTGCCGTTGGTTGCGAGGCCCGAGCTCACGCCAACTTCCTCGAACCGCATCTCGCCTAGGTTGAGGTAGAGCTGGTCGGGGGTAGAGTCGTTGCCGACGAAGATGTCGGCCAGGCCATCGTTGTCGACGTCCAGAATACGCACGCCGAGGCCGTAGTTGAGGCCCGTTGTCGAGAACACGCCCGCTGACTTGGAAAC
>NZ_JBAWHJ010000211.1:0-10807 GCF_049593775.1 Dokdonella sp.
CGGCACGGCAAACCCCGCGTCATCGGTAATGATCAGCAATACGTTGGGCGCCTTGGCCGGTGGCACAATCCGCGGTGCCCACCAGAATTTCGAATTCAAGGCATCATCCTTGATTACGCCGCCGAACTTCATGTCTGGCGCGGGCAACTGCTTGCCGTCGATGACGCGGGTGGCGCTGGGTGATCCCAGCGTGCCCTGGATCTTGTCCTCGGCAATCGCACTCAGCGACACCAGGCCAAAACAAGCCAACAATGAAACGAAAGACGAAAAACGTGACGTTTTCATGCGCATTCTCCCCGTTTTCGGCCATTGCGGCCGATCAATAACCATGAACAATTCAATCACAACGAACTGACCGATCTCCGCTGAACAGCGTACGCTTATTCCGGCCCAAGTATTTTCCCCGTCCTTGTGCGTCATCACAAACACTTCTTGGAAGCTCACGACAGGAAGCCCCTTGCGGGGCCAACGGCATTTTCAGCGAACGTCGCCGGCCAATCCCGTCAGTTTGTGGAACTGCTGATCGACCGGTCAGGCCGGCCGCGCATACGTGCGAATCCGCCTCCATGTCATTCCCAGGACCCTGGCATCCCGCCCAAATTCAAGCGTCGGAAGCTGAGCTCATCAATCGCCCCCTATTGATGGCAAGGGCGTGCGACTGCACATTTCTGGAGCAAATCGGTCTCACGGCGAACAATCGCATCCGAATGCACTTGTTATCACTTGCTCCACGATCTCCACAATGCAGGAATGCGTTCGTTGCACGCCAGTAACATTCAGGAAACTTCTCCCAACCAGAGTTCAAACCACTTGGCTGACGCCATTTCGGCGGGCCACACTGCAACAAGTCGCTGCGAGTATTCGGCCGCCTTCCGTTCTTTGCTCGATTGACGCTGACCGAGAGAGATGTTGCCTTGCAGGCCGAGACCACCAGGATTGACCAACAGAAACATTTACGGCGCCTTGATGGCATTGCCTGGCAAACCGCCATCACTCAATGCCATGGCAAGGAAGTAGACGCATTGCACGCGTTTCAGCGCATGAGGCCAGGAGAAAACGATTGAAGCATCCCGGGCATGACAGGCGTTGCGCGCGTCCGGCTCACCCAAGCTGATTGTGCGACCAGATCATGGAGCCATGAACTGCGTGGATCATTGGACACCTGGACCGTACCGGGCATTTGGAGAACAGCGCTATGCCAGTTGTCCAGTCAGTGCTAATTACTCGGCCAGAATGCGAGCCCAGTCCTGCCCCTTGTCGCCGCAGGCGATGAATTCCGGATTCAGCAGGGATTCCTTGCCGTTGTAGCGCAGCGGATTTCCATCCAGGTCGATGACCGCACCACCGGCTTCCTCAAGTACGCATTGCGCGGCTGCCGTATCCCATTCCGAAGTCGGACCAAGCCGCACATATAGGTCAGCCTCTGCCGCTGCGATGCGCAGGAACTTGAGCGAAGATCCGAGGGCCGTGATTTCATGCATGCCAACACGCTGCATCATTTCGGCCAGCCGTGGATTGCCGTGCGATCGGCTGCCTGCAACAACGAGTGGATCCGCACGTGGGCGCGTCCGGCATCGACGTGCCTCACCTTGTCCAATAGCGATCCAGGCACCCTTTCCTTGGGTCGCCCAGGCAATCTCCTCCGTGACGGGTGCCTGGACAACACCGAGTGTCGGCCGCCCATTCTCGATCAAGGCGATATTCACGGTGAATTCCCCATTGCGCTTGATGAATTCGCGTGTCCCATCCAGAGGGTCAACCAGCCAGTAGCGCGTCCATTGCCGGCGTTCGCTCCAGGGGATCGTAGCCGATTCTTCGGACAGGATTGGCCAGCCGGGAGTCAGCTTGCGCAAACTGTCAACGATGATGTGATGCGCGGAGAGATCGGCTTCGGTCAGCGGCGAGCGATCATCCTTGCTCTCGACTTCGAAATCCTTGCGATAAACATCGAGGATGGCCGCAGCGGCTTCACGAGTAATTCGGCAAACCTCACCGACCAGATGCTCGGAATTCGCACTCATGGCGTGTAGCGTCCGGCCAGATATTCACGTGCGATGAACAAGGCGGCGATCGAGCGGCCTTCGCTGACCTCTGGTTCGTTCAACAGGTTATGCAGCTCACTGAGTTTCCATGGCACGACTTCGAGCTCCTCGGGTTCATCGCCCTGCAGGCGCTCGGGATACAGATCCCTCGCCAGCACGACATGGGTTTTCGCACTCATGTAGGTAGGTGACATCGACAAGGTGGCAAGAATCTTCAGATTGCGTGCGCCGTAGCCGATCTCCTCCTTCAACTCGCGGTTGGCTCCCTGCTCCGCCGTTTCATCACGATCAAGCCGCCCCTTGGAAAGTCCGAGCTCGTAGCCCTCTATTCCGGTGGCGTACTCGCGCACGAGCAACACGGTGTCTTCATCCAGCATCGGCACCATGATCACGGCGCCGAACCCCGATGTGCGCAAACGTTCATGGGTACGTCTCACGCCATTCGAGAATTCCAGATCGACCTGCTCGGCACGCAGGAACCGGCTTTGTTCAATCTCGCGCCGGGCATGAATGGTGGGGAGTTTCTTGTGCATCCCTGAATTGTAACCGCATGGATATTCAGACGCCGCTTGCCGGTTGATCCAGGGATGCATGGAACAGGAATTCTCCTGCATGGTGCCACGGCGCGCTCACGAAGAAATCCTCATGCACGGCGGGAACTCCGCGTTTTCTGGCGGGGGCGCTATGCTTGAGGCAACTTCCCGACACCACGTCTCCAGCCATGAACGTGTTTCGCCCGCGATTTCGCGGCCTGGTAGCAAAACTCGCCCTGTTCTATGCGCTGCTCTCGCTGCCTACCCTGGTCGTCGTCGAGGGAGTCATTCTGTTCTATGAGTTCCAGCGCTTCACCAATGGCGTCCAGAACGAAAGCCTGGAACATGCGGCCAAGCGCGAGGCGTCCGAACTGTCGACCCAGTGGAGCCATCTGCGCGGCATCCAGGGCACCGATACTGTTGCCCTCAAACTCTGGCTGGATGCCTGGATACTTCGGCTGCAGCAGCCGCGCGGAGGACTGACTCCGGATGAGTCTTATATTCTGCTCGAGCTCAGTGACGTGCCGCTCGGCGCGGCGATTTACGACACGCAACTGGAGTTGCTGGCGCGTACCGAAGATGGCGTCCATTGGAGGCTAGACCTGCCGACTACGGACGAACTTTCTCGTGCCACGGTCGATACGGATCAAGGCACAATCGAACTTCCAGGCAGCGAATCGGAATACACGATCAAGCGCATTCTTGTGCCATTGAGGGATGCTGGCGGCGAATCGTTCGCGTACCTTTTTGTCGAGCTGCGAATTCCACTGCCGTGGCGGCACGTCCTGTTCGATTCGAGCTTTGAATCGCCGACCGTACTTGCGTTCCTGATCGTATTCGGACTGGCATCATCGTTCTTCCTTGCCGCCTGGGTGACTCGCCGCCTGAGCCGAATCAAGCGCGCGGCCTCGGCCTGGAGCCGCGGCGACTTTTCCGATCGCATCGATGACCGGTCCAGCGACGAGATTGGCGGACTGTCGGGCATGCTCGACCGCATGGCCGTGGATCTCAAGAGCCTGCTCCGCTCACGCGCGCAGCTGGCCACCCTGGCAGAGCGACAGCGGCTTGCCCGGGATCTGCACGACACGGTCAAGCAAAAGGCGTTCGCGCTCAACTTGCAGCTGGCTACCTTGCGTCGTGAGGTCGGCGATACAGCTGCGTCAGAGCGGCTCGGCCTGGCCCAGCGCCTGACCCAGCAGATCCAGCAGGAACTGGCCCAGATTCTCGACGAGATGCGCGCCTCCGATGCCGAGCTGCCTTTCGCCGAGCGTTTGCGCATGCGTGCGAATGACTGGGCACATACCAGCGGTACCAGCCTTGGCTTCGCCGTGGAGGATGTGCCTGCACTAGCGCAAACGCTTGAGGACTCGCTTTTGCGCATTCTTGATGAGGCACTTTCCAACGTGCTGCGACACAGCCGAGCCGAACACGTCGATATCGGCCTCCGCCGCGAGACGGATCGCGTAATCCTCTCCATCGCCGATAATGGTTGTGGCGCGCCGGAAGATTTCAGCAACGGAATGGGTCTGCGCAACATGCGTCAACGTAGTGAGGCCCTGCCTGGCGGCACCTTCAAGTTCGACAGCGTAGCCGGGCGTGGCACGACACTGACTATTGGCTTCCAGGTAGAGGCTTCAAGATGAGCACACCGATACGCATCGTTATTGCCGACGACCATGATCTGGTGCGCCAAGGTATCCGCGCCTTCCTCGAAACTCACGCCGACCTGACCATCGTCGGCGAAGCGGGCGATGCGGCCTCAGCGGTCGAGTTGTGCAAGGCGGAAAGACCTGACGTCGCCCTCGTTGACCTGGTCATGCCTGGTGGCGGCATTGAAGCGACCCGAGCCATTCGCGCCACCAGCCCGGAGACTCAGGTCGTTCTGCTCACTTCGTTTGAGGACGTGCAGCAGATAGTTTCGGCAGTGCAAGCCGGCGCGCTCTCCTGCCTGCTCAAGGATGTTGATGCCGATGAGCTTGCCGAAGCCTTGCGCAAGGCTGCTCAGGGTGAAGCGGTCCTTCATCAGCGGATTGCCGCGCGCCTGATGGACGCCCTGCGCAGAGGCGTGGAACCCGGCAGCGGCATGCTTGAATCGCTCAGCCAGCGCGAACGCGAAACTCTGGCCCTGGTGGCCGAAGGCCTTAGCAATCAACTCATAGCCGAGCGCCTCGGCATCGGCGAGAAGACAGTAAAGACGCATGTCAGCAACCTGCTCGGCAAACTGAACGTCAGTGATCGCACGCAGGCTGCCGTCTACGCATGGCGAAGCGGCATGAAGCAGCGCCCGCAGGGTTAGAGCGACGCGGATACGGGGCGGCGGTATATTGTCGGCACCCTCTATAGCGTGATTCAGCCCCCACATGGCCAAACTGACAACACAGATCATCGACTCGTCGCGTGGCAAGCCGGCAGCAGGCGTCGCCCTTGAGCTATATCGGCTACATGAAGACCGCCGCGAATTGCTCATTCGTGGCTTGACCGGCAAAGATGGACGAAATCATTCAGCCTTGCTCAGCGAAAGCGGCATGCAGGCAGGTCAGTACGAACTGGACTTCCACGTAGGAGACTACTTCGCGACGCTGGGCGTTTCACTTTCCGAACCACGATTCCTGGATGTGATCAGCTTGCGCATCGGGATCGCCGACGCCAATTCGGATCTGCATGTTCCGCTACTGGTTTCCCCGTACGGCTACAGCATGGTCCGTGGCGGCTGAACCAGTGAATGGGTGATCTCGATATCTGGCGGCAAATCCACCGAGAAAATATGCTGGGAAGGCAACCTGTCAGAGGCTGGTAGGCGAAACTGCCAGAGGATTGAACAGCGCCAACGCCTCAGCATGAAGAGCCGCGGTGCCAGCCAGCGCATCTGTTGAATCCAGCCCGATCGGCCCGCCATCGAGCGTAGTGAACACGCCACCCGCTTCACGCACGATGACCGCCAGCGCCGCGATGTCGAGGATATTCAGGTCCGATTCGATGACAAGGTCAATCGATCCCCTGGAGAGCAGGTGATAGTGCAGGAAATCCCCGTAACCGCGGATTCGGCCAACACGTTTGACCAGGCTGCCCAGCGCCTCCCAACGCGTCGCGTGCGCTGCCATGGACTTGAGATTGCCAGTGGAAACAGCAGCCATTGGTCCGAATCGAGTTTCCGCGGAAACGCGCACAGCGTTTCCTTCGCTGACATTGCGTCCGACAAATGCGCCGCCACCGCTGGTTGCCCAGGCCCGCTCTCCGTATTCGCCCGCGGCAGACACGCCAAGCACAAGTTCGCCGTTGTGCATCAGTGCGATCTGCGTGGAAAACATGGGATAGCCGCGCACGAACGCCTTGGTGCCGTCGATCGGATCGATCAGCCAGAGGTAGTCACTGGCTCCTTCGCGACCATGCTCTTCTCCGAGAAAAGCATGGGTGGGAAATGAAGCGCGCAGCACATCCTTGATTGCCGTCTCGGCTTCGCGATCCGCTTCGGTAACCGGCGTGGCATCCGCTTTGGCGACGACGGAAAAATTACGTTCCCGATAGCGCGCGTGAATGACGCGCTCAGCCGCATCTGCCGCCGCATGTGCTGCTTCGAGGGCGCGTGCAAGAAACTCGGCTGAAAGGGTCATTGGTCAAAACACCGGGAAAAGTTGACCATTGATGATCAGGTGCGAGGACCCGTCTGCCTGGGGTTCGCCGATATACCGCAATGCTTCCTGCACGCGCTGATCGTTATTGCGTGCGGCAAGGAACGCTTCGGCGTTGAACCCCGTGGCGGTGATGCTGAAGAAGCCATCGACGGCGAGGTTGCCTTTCCCATCATCGGCGACCGTACCCGCGATACTGCGATCAGGTTTCGAGGAAAATTCGGCCAGAATATCCGAGAACCTCGCTTCGGCACTCCCGCTCACGCCGGCATCGGACCAACGCGCATCCCCGCTTGCGTTCGCAACAAGGCCATCCACCAGAGAAAGGTTCTTGAACGTGCCCGATACGGTTCCGAGCAAGCGAAGGGACGGCAGGTCCAGCGCGGGCGAAAACAGACTGGCGGGAACGCGAAAGCGTACGTCGCTGGCATTGATGTTTCCGTCAGCATCGCGCTTCAGCATTCCGGAAGTATCGATATCAGCGCCGCGAATGCGAAGGTCGGCATGCACGCTTCGCAGCAACAACGGCGCTTTCTCGACCTTCCAGTCAAGCTCGCCGAGATCGCGTCCGAACACACTGACGCCATCGGCGTGGCCATCCCATACGGTGCCGCGAACGCCGACCAGCGACACCGGACCCAGCCGCGACGCCATGTATCGATAGGCCACATCTGCTGGCATCGTCCACGCGACAACAACCGCCACGATGACGACAAGAACAATCACTACAAGCAACCACTTGAATATTTTCATTGTTTACTGACTTGTGGAGTTACAGGGGAAATTGGGCAAGAACAAGACCGGGCAGGAACAGGTCAGGGAACGTCTTCCAGGGTCACGCGCGCATTCACCAGACCCGTTGCGTCAACGCGGTCTGCTGAAAAATCCGTGATCTGCACGCCATAGTCGCGCGCGAGTTGCTCAATCCACGCAATCAGGGAGTCGAACGATACAAATTCGAAACTCGCACGCACGCTGTTTGACCCAACCGGCTCCAGGCGCTTGAGCACGGTATCCAGCCCTGCACCACGCGCACTCACATCAACCAGGGCAAGCAGCGATTTGCCCTGCCGGTCGGCTCGTGACTGAACACCGGCGTTGCGCAGTCGCTCCACCTCAGCCTCCGCGACGCGCACGTAGGCGAGATCGCGACGCCCGTTGTCGAGCTGCTCGACGAGCTGAGCCTGCTTCAGGGCAAGCGGGTGCCATACGAATGACCAGACCAGGAATGCCGATACGATCACTGCACCGACGATCAGGATTCGCCGATCACGTTCGGCCAGTTGCTTCCACCAGGCACCCATCACGGCTCCACCCCGCGAATGCGGATTCGACCGTCAACGCCGGTATCCGCAGGCACCGAAGCCGTCACTTCGGCAATCAGGCCGGGAATAGCCGAAAACTGCTCGCGGAGGTTGTCCAGTGTCGCTACATCCGGAGAACGTAGACCCAGTTCGAGAATCCCGTTCCGGTACTCCAGGCCACGCATTTGGGTTCGCGTGGTCCGTCCAAGCACCGGAGCTACCTGACCGAGCATCCGAAGCAGACCGCTGGTCTCGTCGCCACCGCGAAGGCGATCCAGACGATCGCGCATGACGCTTTGCGGTGCCCGCGTTCGTTCGGCGGCACCAAGATCCGGAAATGTGCGAAGCAGACTATCCGACATCGCCGTATCCATGCGCTCGACGTTGCGAGTGAGTTGGCCGACCTCCAGCGCACGATGCACGAAGATCAACACCGCAACGACTGCGGCGATGGCGGCCACTCGGCGCCACCAGCGTACGGCACGTTCACCGCGATGGCCGGAAGCAAATTCGCCACCGAGCAAGTTGATCTCCGGCTTGCCCAACTGGCCGGCAAGAAAAACCAGAGAATCGACCAGGCCTGACTGATGGGTACTCGTCTCGGCGTCCAGCTCGAGCGCTCCCCCATCACCGATTTCGTGGACCTCGATGTTGCGCTCCACGCCTTCCTCTCGGGTCAGATGCAGCCATGCCGGCAAGTCAGCGCTCGGGCAAGCCATGGCTGACCAGGTGCCGAGGCGGACAATGCAGCGATCCCCCTCTACCAGGATACTGGCACCTCCCGGCTTTGATGCCAGGGCCAGCGATTCTGGAATCACTACATCCGCTCGAATGCCGGCTGCAGTCAGTTGCTCCATCCATTTGCGCATTTGCCGCCTGGCGACTACGGCCACGCCCAGTTGATCCGCGGCGCTGTCCTCGACCGAAAAATGCTGGTCTTCAACAGGTCCGAGCAGTTGGTCCTCTACGGCAAACGGAATGGCCTGACGTCTCTGGGCACTGTTTCGCGCCTGCACCCGAGCGCTGATGACGAGCACATCCTCGGCTGGGACCAGGACAACAATCTCGCCAGCAGTGCTTGTCGCGCTGGCCGGTGGCGCTCCAGACTGGCTCGACGACGGCGTGCGGCCATCTGGCAATTGACGCAGCCAGGTCAGGCCACCACTACGGTCGAGGCGAATCAGGAGGCGATCAGGCATGCGGAAAATCCTTGAAATCCGGTCGATTGTACGAGAACCACGGCCTCCGCCGGAAATCGGCGGCGATCCATCGGCGAATGGCGGCATGATTACCGCGGCAGAGTGCCGGACCCGCTCCTCGTTCGGCAGTCTCGTACTGCGGCGCTTGGGGCCGATTCCGCTTATTCTCGACTGGTTCACAGCCGGGCCGAATAGGCAGGCGCATGTTAAAGTTCGCCCCGATTTCCCCACTGCGCGCAAAAGCCAACATCCTATGGTCCAGATCAGCCCACGGCTCCGACTGTTCGTCCTCGCAATCGCTCTAGCCACGTTCTCCATTTCAGTGGCGCATGCGCGACCCGCCGACGCGTCTTCTCCTTCGAGCCAGACGACTGTCGCAAAGAAGCCGGTCATCATCTGGCGCGGAGACATCGTATCTGCCCGAGGATTCGCCAAGGAACTGGTCGTTGCCTATCGCAAGGACCATCAAGGCGAACTGAAGGTAGAAGCGTTCAGCACGATTTCCGGTATCGATGCCGTCATCAATGGCAGCGCCGACATCGCCGGTAGCGCACGTGGCATGCATCAGGGGCGCGAGACGGAACGCGATCTCGTGTTCCAGCCCGTCGCGCTGGATGCCATCGTTGCCGTTACCCATCCGAATAATCCGGTCAGCAACATATCGCTCGCCCAGATGCGTCAGGTCTACCTGGGCCGCATCACCAACTGGAAGGAACTGGGTGGTCCGGACGCAACGATCAACCTCTATTCCATTGCCGCGCCTCTCGACGGGCTTGAGTACAGCTTTCGACGCCTGATGTATCGCCACGGCGACCAGAAGATTGCGGCGCCCCGCCTTTACCTCAATACCAGCAAGCTCGAGGAAGGCATTGCCATCGACCCCAATGGCCTCGGTCTCAGCTCGCTGTCCAACAGCTTCGCCAACAAGGGCATGAAGATGCTATCAGTCGAGGGCATCGCTGCTTCCACGCAAAGCGTAGCCAATGGCAGCTACCCGCTCTTTATCACGCTCTACGTGGTAAGTCGCCAGGACTCCCCCAACGATCTTGCTGTAGACAATTTCGTGTCGTTTCTGGATTCGCCCAGTGCAAAGCAGGTAATGCGCCAGCATCAACTGGTCCCCTACTCCGAGGCCGGCGACGTCTACGCAATGGATGGCAACCGCCTCACGTTCATCGATTCAGCAATCGTGGATGTCATACCGGCAGACCTCGCTTCCTTCCCGCGAACGCGTGAACCGCCGCCGCTTTCGGCACCCAGGGCCACACTCGAGGCGCGGACACGAATCGCACCCACGGCCGAATCCACCCAGCAGGCGCGTGACAATCTCGAACGCGTCGAACAGCAGAAACTGGATGCTGGTGGCGGACAACCGGTTCCCGCCGAAACGAATTGACCGGAGTTTTCAGGGAAGACGAGGGATACCAGGCTGAATGGACATTCGCGCAATCTCGCTCGATCTCGACGATACGCTGTGGCCCATCGCCCCGGTTATCGAGCGCGTCGAAACCAGCGTAGATCTGTGGTTGCGTTCGAACTGTCCCGAAGTCGCCTCGGCCTGGCCAATTCCTGCCTTGCGCGAATTGCGTGACGAGGTTGCCCGAGACCACCCCGAGTTATCGCACGATCTTGCGGCCCAGCGCAGACTGACACTGCGCCGGGCTTTCGCCCCATTCAACCTTGGTGAAGACTGGGTCGAACGAATCTACGAGATCTACGTCCGCGTGCGCAACGAAGTGGATTGCTACGTTGATACGACGCCAGCGCTTGCGATCATGTCCGCGCATTTGCCCCTGATCAGCATTTCCAATGGCACCGCCGATCTTGGCCGAATCGGCTTGCACGAACACTTCCAGTTCAGCGTCAGCGCTGGGGACGTAGGCGTCGCCAAGCCGGATGCTGGCATTTTCATGCACGCGTGTGATCGCCTGGGCGTTGCCCCGGAGCATGTGCTGCACGTGGGTGATGACCCGACGGCCGATGTTGCTGGCGCTCGTGCCGCTGGCATGCGCACGGCCTGGATCAATCGCAGCGGTGCGCGATGGAGCGACGCTGCCGCACCGGACATCGAGATCAACGACCTCCACGCACTGGCCCAAT
>NZ_JBAWHJ010000212.1:0-12507 GCF_049593775.1 Dokdonella sp.
GCCTCGGCCTGCGCTGGCGTGGGCGCAGCAAACGTGCGCGAGAACCATGCCGAAACGGCTGGATGGAAGGAGTCGACAGGGGTGCGGGCAGACATCGGCGGGAAAAAATCACGACGGGTGGCCAGCCTACACCTGTGCGTGTCTCAGGACATGGGACACAGGCGGCAATCCAGCGAAGATTGCCGCCTCGCCGGGTCAGGGAATCGCCAGGACAACCGGATCAAAGTTCGCTGCGAAGAGCTCGTCGGTCAGGATGGAGATCGGCCCGTTCATTGCCGAATGGTTGCCGCAGTTGTAGTGCAGGTTGTCCGGTGCGCCGAGAGGGACGACAAAGGTCAGCGTCTGCGTACCGCTGGCGCCGTTGTTGGTCACGCCATCGTTGTACAGGTTGGCTGATCCGGTGGTATTCGTGGTGTTGATGTTCAGCGGATGTGCACCACTCACGTTCTGCATCACGAACTCGTACGTCTTGCCGCGCAGAAGCGTCAATGGCGGATTCGCCTGGCCGTCGATCAGCCACGAAGTCATGCCGCTGTTGATGACATCCATGGAAATGGCTGGCTCGCCGGCCTGGGTTGGCAGGCTTGCTGCTGCAAGCAAGGCGAATGCAAGCAGGGGCGCATGTCGGAAAAACGGGGCGCGCGGGTTGGTTGGCACCATGATCTGATCTCCCTGATAGAACGAATGAAAGCGGCGCGCAAGACATGCGCTTTATCGCAGTACTCGTAGTGAGTACCGGAACAGGGCGATCCGGTTGCAGGGCAAGGAAAAAAATATTTCTGGCTGGCCAGAACCGGGCCAGGTGAGCGACTCTTAGCCTGGAGTCGCAGGATCGAGGGTCAGCACAACCGTCGATGTCAGATGGTCCAGCGCTTGCGCCGGGTCGGCACAGCGACCGCTGTGTACCGCGGATGTCTGGATCATTGCGCTCCGCGGTGCAACCAGCCAGTGGAAGCGCTCGCGTTGGCTGAGTTTGCCGATCGGCCCTGCATTGAGGCCACCAGCACAAATCCGCGAAATTGCGGTCAGATGAGCGCGGACCAGGAGCAGATCCACCGTCGGATCCAGGGCCAGCAATCGACTTTCGCCGAGCTCGATGCGCGCCTCGAGAAATTTCGCCGCATGACAGGAAACGATGACGCCCACATTGAGGAACTCCTCGCGTTCCGGGCGAGGTACGACACGCACGATCGCGTAGTCATACCAATGCAGCGTGGGCACGAATGGCCTCCTCGCAAAACTCGCGCGGTGACTGGAGGCGGCTGAGCAACCAGTCGACATAGGCATCGCGAACAGCCTCGACATTCGCGAAGCCGGACTCTCGTTCAAGCCAGGCATCCGGGATGCTCGTGACGATGTCGCGAATTGCGGATTCACCGAGATGCGCCGCCATGCCGGCATCAATCTCATCCAGCCGGTTTGCAAACGGCAGCAACACGTGATCCCTGATCTGCGGAAATCCGGAGCGGCTGCGTGCAAGTGCGTCGTCCCAGGCATGGTGGAAGTAAAGCGCTGCACCATGGTCGATCAGCCACAGCTGGTCGTGCCAGACCATCATGTTGGTATTGCGCGGGGTGCGATCGATATTCGTCACCAGTGCATCCAGCCAGACTATGCGCGATGCAAGTTCGGCATCCGGCTTCCATGCAAGCGGATCGAACGTGACCGCACCGGGCAGATAGTCGAGTGCGAGGTTCAATCCCTCGCTGGCTCGGATCAGATCCTGTATCTCGGGATCCGGCTCGGTGCGTGCCAATTCGGCATCGACTTCGACAAGGACGATTTCCGGCATGGGCAGGCCGCAGGCGCGCGCCAATTCGCCCGCGACCAGTTCGGCAACCAGTGCCTTGGGTCCCTGTCCTGCGCCTCGAAACTTGAGCACGTACATGCCGGCATCGTCGGCTTCGATGATTGCCGGCAGCGAGCCACCTTCGCGAAGGGGCGTGACGTAGCGGGTAGATGTGACAGTGCGCAGGTTCATGCGACGCGATGCTCGCATTGATTCATGAGGATGCAAAGCGCCGTGTTCGCCTTGAATGTCACGGCCCGAGTTGGCGGCAGTCAGCCAGTTCCAGGCTTCAGCCGCCTTGCGACTCGGACCACGAGGCCATGCGTTTTTGCATTTCTTCTGGCGGCACATCCTCGACGTGGGTTGCCAGTGACCATTTGTGGCCGAACGGATCGACGACCGATCCCATGCGATCACCCCAGAACTGATCTTCGACCGCACGGTCCTGCTTCGCACCGGCCTTGATGGCTTTGGCGAATGCAGCATCGGCATCGGCGACGTAGATCATGAACGATGCAGTCGGGCCGCCACGCGCATTCGGACCACGGATGTTCATCTCGGCGAATTCGTCGGACAGCATGATATGGGTGTCGCCGATCTTCACTTCGGCATGTCCGATCATGTCACCCATCGGCAGCCGATAAAGTTCCGTAGCGCCGAATGCTTCGGCATAGAAATCGATCGCCTTGGCTGCGTCGTCGACCGTCAGATAGGCGGTGACCGTGTGATAGCCGGCAGGTATCGGCTTTACGGCGGACTTTGTGTTCATGGCTGGCTCTCGTGCTGTCGGGGTGGCTGCCGATCGTAGCGCTACGGCAGCTGTCGCGCCATTGCAGAAGGAGTGTCAGCTCGCGGCTGCTCGTGCGTGTTTCGCCGGGAGCCAGCGCGCGCGCAGCGCCCTGTCCAGTGGAATCGAATAGGCGTGTGCGAGTATCGCGCCGAGCAACCAGCACAACGCCACGGCGGGTGCGTACCAGAGGAAGCCGAACCATGGGTCCGCGGCCCAGCGTTGATAGATGGCGGTAATGCCGAACACGACGAACATGTGGGTCAGGTAGATTTCATAGCTGAGCCGACCCATCGAAGCCAGCCATCCGGTCCCCCGCGGCATTTCGGATCGCTCGTCCTTCAGCGCGTACAGGAGGACGCCGGCAGACACGGTCAACACGAGCATCAGGCCATTGCCGATCGTGGACCACAGAACATTGGCAAAGAGCAGGTTGGCCGCGATACCGGTACAGCCCAGTACACAGAGGATTCGCCGTAACGCGGGTCCGGGATCAGGCAAGCGCCTGGCGAACAGGGCGGCCAGCACGCCTGTAGCGATCGCCGCCATGCCCGGCAGGTAGGCCTTTTCCTGCCAGATCTCGTTGCCCACGATCGCGGCCCGGGTTATTGGCAGAGACAAGGCGAGGATGGCCAGCAGAATCCACAGCAGGGCCGATCTGCGCACGACAAGACATGCCAGTGGAAAGGCGAGATAGAACACCTCTTCGATCGACAGCGACCACAACACGTCCCAATTGCCGGGCAGGTAGCCGGTCGAACCTTCGTACCAGTTCAGATACAGGCCGAATACGGCCATCACGGCTCCTGGCAAGGATTGCCGCTCTTCATCGATCGTGAAAAAAGGCACGCCAAACAGATGCAGCGCGCTGAGTACCGCTACCAGCAGCACCAGGCACGGAAGGATGCGCGCCCCTCGACGAACGTAGAACGCACGCAAGTCGATGCGGTCCAGGCTGCCCCAGCGCTCGAGTGCATTTCTGGTGATCAGGAAGCCCGAAATGACGAAGAACAGGAACACGCCCTCGTAGCCGTTGTAGACAAACGCATTGAGCAGGCTGCGAGGGAGG
The DNA here is from genome assembly GCF_049593775.1 of Dokdonella sp. Taxonomy (GTDB): domain Bacteria; phylum Pseudomonadota; class Gammaproteobacteria; order Xanthomonadales; family Rhodanobacteraceae; genus Dokdonella. The sequence goes on from NZ_JBAWHJ010000212.1 coordinate 3,646, forward strand.
AAGGCTTCCAGTCCTCCATCCTTGAGGGGAATGCGAATGGCGATGTGATGCACGATGACGAGCAGGATTGAAAGGCCGCGAAGCAAATCGATAGCAGCATTGCGCGTTGCAGCGGCGCGATGGTCGGCAAGCGCGTCGCTTGGGGTCATCTTCAATCAGCCACGCGTTCGGAGGAAGTTGCATTATTAACGAATGGGCCCGGTCTTGCTCAGAATGCGGAATGGCTTGTCTGCGTATCACGGCTTGCCGCTGCATTGCGATGAGGTCTGCCCACTTCGAAGCCGGGCGGCGTGTTGCCGCCTCGCGGTTGCGCGCACCCCAGGTGATGGCGACGCTCGGCAGACGTATTGCGAGTGATTCGCATTCGTGATTTAATTGCCGCTGCCAAGAATCCGTCAATCTTTCCTGATGAACAAGTCAGTTGACCCGAAGCGCCGGTCGTACTGGCTGAAGACCTTGCATGAATGGCACTGGATCAGTTCGGCGCTGTGTCTGGTCGGGGTCCTGTTGTTCAGCGTTACCGGGATCACGCTCAATCATTCGTCCCAGATCGAAGCCAAGCCGGTCGTGGTGACCCTGAAAGCGATCTTGCCAGCGGACCAGATCGCGACGATGAGTGCCATTCCCGATGACGCGAACATTCCGCTGCCCGATCAACTGCGCGAGTGGCTAGCCAGGGAAATGGACATCCGGGTCGGCCAACGCATCGGCGAATGGTCTGACACGGAAGTCTACGTGTCGATGCCGCGGGCCGGAGGCGATGCATGGATGAGCATCAATCGCGGCAGTGGAGAAGTCGAGTACGAACGAACCGATCGAGGCTGGATTGCGTGGCTCAATGACCTGCACAAGGGTCGCAATACCGGCACCGCCTGGAATTGGTTCATTGATGTCTTCGCAGTGGCCTGCATCGTGTTCTCGGTGACCGGGTTCTTCCTGCTGCAGCTCCATGCGCGGCAACGACCACTGACCTGGCCACTGGTCGGTCTTGGATTTCTGGTCATGCTGCTGATTGCCATCCTGTTCATCCACTGAGAGATCCCGCATGCGACCCCTCCTGCTCCTTTCAATACTGTTTTTTGCCTCGTCCGCCACGGCTGGCGGTATCAGCATCACAGTGGACATTCCGCGCATCGACGCGTCCGAATATCACCGCCCCTATGTAGCAGTATGGGTAGAGAACACGGATCAGAGTGTCGCTGCCAACCTTGCCGTCTGGTATGCGCAGAAGGAAACCAAGGAAGGTGCCGGAACGAAATGGTTGGCTGATCTGCGCCAGTGGTGGCGTCGCAGCGGACGTGATCAGTCCATGCCGATTGACGGAGTCAGTGGCGCTACGCGTCCGGTGGGTCAGCATCAATTGCAGTTTGACGCCGGCAAGCCGCCACTGGCCCAGCTGAAGCCCGGTCGCTACGGACTCGTCGTCGAAGCGGCGCGAGAAGTCGGTGGGCGTGAATTGTTGCGAATTCCTTTCGATTGGCCGATCACCGAAACACTTCACCTCGATGCCAGGGGCGAACACGAACTTGGCCTGATCAAGCTTGACCTGAATCCCTGACTACGGAGTGCCGACATGATCGACGCATTGAAATACCTGACCCTCGCCATGGCCATCGCCCTGCCATTCTCCGCGCAGGCACACAAGGCCTGGCTGCTGCCGTCTGAAACCGTACTGTCGGGCGAAGACCCGTGGATTACGGTCGACGCGGCAGTCTCGAATGACATCTTCTATTTCAATCACGTGCCACTGCGCCTGAATGGCTTGACCATCACCGGACCCGATGGAAACAGCGTGCAGATGGAGAACAACGCGAGCGGAAAATTGCGCAACACCTTCGACGTGCATCTGGCCGAGCCCGGAACCTATCGCATCGCCGTGGTCAACGCGGGCTTGTTTGCGAGTTGGGATGTGGATGGAAAGCCCAAGCGCTGGCGCGGCAGCCTGGAAAACTTTGCCAGCGAAGTCCCCAAGGACGCAAAGGATCTCAAGGTCACCCAATCGGCCGGGCGGATTGAAACCTTCGTCACGGCGGGGCGCCCGAACGAAACCGCATTGAAGTCCACGGGAAACGGACTCGAGATGCTGCCGGTCACGCACCCGAACGATCTGTTCGCAGGCGAGACGGCGACGTTCAAGCTGTTGCTCGATGGAAAACCTGCGCCGGATCTCTCGATCGAAATCGTCCCCGACGGCATTCGCTATCGCGACAAGCAGAACGAACTTTCGGCCACCAGCGACAAGGATGGCCTGTTCACCGTCACCTGGCCTGATGCAGGCCGCTACTGGCTGGAGACCCAGGTCGAAGACGACAAGACCTCGGTGTCGCAGGCAACCCAGCGCCGGGTCAGCTACGTGGCGACGCTAGAGGTGTTGCCGCAGTAATGCCATCGCTCCGGCCCACACCAGGATCGACAGGTGCGGCCGGAGCATTGCTGCGCGCCATTCCGGCGCTTGTCCTGTCGGGCTTGCTGGCCGCTTGTACAACGTCCGAGAGCATCCATTCCCTGCATGGCGAGTCCATGGGCTCAACCTGGACCGTTCGTTTCGTCGGCCGGTCCGCTGACCTGGGCGCTACGCGGGAAGCCGTCGAGCAACGACTCGCGCTGATCGATCAGCAGATGAGTACGTGGAAGCCTGATTCGGACCTGAGCCGTTTCAACAACGCTTCTGCAGGCTCCTGGCACACATTGCCGCCGGAGCTTTTCGAGGTGGTGGATGCGGCGCTCGATCTTGCGTCGGCCTCCGGCGGAGCCTATGACCCGACAGTCGGCCCGCTGGTCGACCTGTGGGGGTTCGGCCCGGCCGGGAATCGGCGCGAGCCGCCAGCCTCGGAGGCGGTTGACGCAATGCGCAAGCAAGTTGGATGGGAGCGGGTCCAGCGCGACGCACCCGAACGGCGGGTGTTCCAGGACGGATCCGTTCACATCGATCTTTCTTCGATCGCACCAGGCTACGCCCTCGACATGATCGGTGACTACCTGGAGTCTCAAGGTATCCACGACTACCTCGTCGAAGTGGGTGGCGAATTGCGCGCGCGCGGCGTGAAACCGGATGGCGACGCCTGGCAAGTCGCCATCCAGAGGCCGCTGGAAAACGACAGTGCCGATGGCAGCATCACTCCCCAGCATGTGATCGGACTGCGCGATGCGTCGTTGGGGTCTTCCGGTGACTACCGGAACTTCTTCGAGGACGCCGGGCGTCGCTATGCACATCGGATTGATCCGCGCAGGGGCTATCCCCTCGACAACGGCATTGCGTCGGTAACCGTGATGTCCGCAATGGGTATTGACGCTGACCCGCTTGCCACCGCACTGAGCGTGCTGGGCGTGAAGGCAGGGCTCGAGTTCGCCAATCGCCGAGGACTGGCAGTTCTTTTCATCGTGCGCACGGATGAAGGGTTCGAAGAGGTCATGACGCCTCCCTTCGCGGCATTGCTGGCACGATGAACGCCAGCAGCGCCACCGGAAATACAAGTCGCTGGAAAGTGCTGGGCAATCTCGCGATAGCGAGCGTACTGATCGGACTCGCTATCCTGTCGCTGCTTTGGCAGTCCGGTCCGCTGGTCGTGCAGGAACCAGGTTTGCGCAGGGTCATGTGGGCCGTCGGAATCACGACGGCATATGTGTTTTCCTGCGCAATTTTCCATCTGGCGAGACGCAAGCGGACGCAACCGACCACCACGGCTCAATCAGCAACAAGCCCGGGCAGGAATCGCGAGACCGTGCTCCTGGCCTACGCCAGCCAGACCGGTCACGCCGAACAGTTGGCTGCACAAACAGCACAATCCCTGCGCAGTGCAGGCACGCACGTTGATGTGTACTCGATGCGCGATCTTGATCCAGCGAAGCTGCAGGCTGCGCGTCGCGCCCTGTTTGTCGTCAGTACCACCGGCGAGGGCGATGCCCCGGATATGGCGGCCGGTTTCGTCAGCAAGATGATGGACTCCGCCACGCCGCTAGGCGAGCTGCGCTACGGCCTGCTTGCGCTGGGCGATAGTGACTACACGAAATTTTGTGCCTTCGGCGACGCCTTCGAATCATTGCTGCGCAGCGCAGGCGCGCAGGCCATGTTCGACACGATAAAGGTCGACGATGGCGATGCCGGAGCCGTACGTCACTGGCAGTACCAGCTTGGACAACTGAGCGGCCGCAGTGACCTGCCAGACTGGCAGGTGCCCGAGTACGCACGCTGGAGACTGATCGAGCGTCGCGTGGTCAATCCGGGCAGCGCAGGGGATCCCTGCTTTCATGTCGTGCTGCGGCCGATGGATGCCGAGTGCCCACGCTGGCAAGCCGGAGATGTCGTGGAAGTCGGGCCGGAAAATGCGCCAGCGGACGTGGAAGCCTGGTTCAGACGGCAGGAGCTGGATGCGGATTCCCGGGTGATGATCAATGGCATCCCGGAAACCCTGGGTGCGCTTGCCGCGCGTTCGTTGCTGGGGGCCGGGATCACCGAAGGGACTGCGCAGCAGGTCGCTGAATCCCTCACACGGCTTCCTCATCGCGACTACTCAATCGCCTCGATTCCGGCAGACGGCCATATCCAGCTGTTGCTGCGCCAATGGCGGCGAAGCGATCGAAAGCTGGGTCTCGGCACGGGCTGGTTGACCGAGTTTGCAGATGTGGGAAGCGAGATAAGGCTACGTATTCGCACAAACCACGGGTTTCACGCGCCCGAGGACGATCGTCCATTGTTGCTGATCGGAAACGGCACCGGCATGGCAAGCCTGCGCGGGCTGCTCAAGCAGCGTGAGGGGGAAAGGCACCATCGAAACTGGCTGATCTTTGGTGAGCGCAACGCCGATTGCGACTTTCACTATCGCGAGGAGATCCTTGCGTGGAAGGAACGTGGAATGATCGATCGCCTCGATCTCGCCTTCTCGCGTGATCATGTCGATCGCATCTATGTCCAGCATCGACTTGAAGCCGCCGCCGATCTCGTTCGCGAATGGGTCGCGCAGGGTGCCGTGATCATGGTCTGTGGCAGCCAGGAAGGCATGGCGCCCGGTGTGGACCAGGTGCTTCGACGCATCCTCGGGAACGAGCTCGTTCAGGATTTGATCGTAACGTCCCGCTATCGCCGCGACGTGTACTGACCCCTGGCAGCCCGGCCGTAGCAAGTCACCTGAAGCCGTTTCGAAGCCCGTTCTTCAACAGCCAAATGGGGCTGGTCATCCGGGTACCCAAAACAACAACGCCCGCGTTCGCAAAGCGAGACGCGGGCGTTGGCCAGGCGGCAATCCTCGCCGCAAATGAGGCTCAGCCGGTTACTTGGCTTCCTTCTCCATCAGCTTCTCGACCATGCTGGCCGGCACTTCGGCGTAGCTGTCGAACTCCATCGTGAAGGTGCCGCGGCCGCGGGTGGCGGAACGCAGGAAGTTTATGTAGCCGAACATTTCCGACAGTGGAACAAAGCCCTGGACGAAGGACTGAAGGCCCTTCTGACCCTGCTCGCTGACCGTGCCGCGGCGGCGGTTGACGTCACCGATGATGTCGCCGAGGAACTCGGGTTCGGTAACCACTTCCACGCCCATGATCGGCTCGAGCAGCTTGGGACGGCTGCCGCGATGCGCTTCGCGGAACGCACCCTTGCCAGCGATTTCGAAAGCGAGCGCCGAGGAGTCGACGTCATGGAACTTGCCGTCGATCAGGCGAGCCTTGAAGTCGACGACTTCGTAGCCGGCAACCTGGCCCTTGCGGCTCTCGACGCGAATCGCGTGCTCGACGGCCGGGATGTATTCGCGCGGAATGCGGCCACCGACAATTTCGTCGGCGAACTCGATACCCGTGCCCGGCTCGCCCGGCTCGAAGACCATCTTCACTTCAGCAAACTGACCGGAACCGCCGGACTGCTTCTTGTGGGTGAAAACGAGTTCGATCGGACCACCAAAGGCTTCGCGGAAGCTGACCTTGGGCTTGCCCATGACGGCTTCGACGCCGAGCTCGGTGCGCATGCGGTCAACAGTGATTTCCAGATGCAGCTCACCCATGCCCTTGAGCACGGTCTGTCCGGTTTCCTTGTCGACTTCCATGTGCAGGGACGGATCGGCCTTGGCCATCTTGTAGAGCGCGCTCGACATCTTGTCGATATCGTTGCGGTTCTTCGGCTCGACCGAGACGCTGATGACCGGATCCGGGAAGCGCATGCGCTCGAGCAGAACCGGCGATGCGGGATCGGACAGCGAGTCACCCGTTTCCGTATCCTTCATCGATACGAAGGCGCAGATGTCGCCTGAGCGCACTTCATCGATATCCTTGGTCGAATCGGCCTGTACCTCAACGATACGGCCCACTCGCTCCTTCTTGCCGCGAGTCACGTTGAGCAGGGTGTCGCCCTTCTTGATCACGCCCGAATAGACGCGGCAGAAGGTCAAGGTGCCGAACTGGTCGTTGATGACCTTGAACGCCAGCGCGCGCGCGGGTGCGTCGTCGCGCACTTCCTGTTCACCGATGACCTTGCCGTCGACGTCGACCGTCGAGATTCCGCCGTTCTCGCCCGGGAACGGCAGATAGTCGATGACGCCATCGAGCAACTGCTGCACGCCCTTGTTGCGATACGAAGAGCCGCAGAATACCGGCACCAGCTTGCCACTGACTGCGCCGATGCGGATGCATTTCTTGATCATGTCCTGGTCGTACTCGCCTGTTTCGAGCAGGCGCTCGAAAGCGTCGTCGTCCATGGCCAGGGCAGATTCCAGCAGATCCTGGCGCAACTGCGGCAACTGGTCGACCCAGTCGTTGTCGACCGTCGAAGCAAACTTCAGGCGCGCACGCAGGTCTGCCAGTGGCACGGTTTCCCACTTGCTGTCCTTGTCGTCGGACTCCCAGATATAGCCCACGTTCGCGACCAGGTCGGCCATGCCGACAAACTCATCGCTGCTGCCAAGCGGGACCTGGCAGAGCAGGGCGTTGGCGCCGAGACGCTCGCGAATGCCCTTCACGCAATGGGCGAAGTTCGCGCCGATGCGATCCATCTTGTTGACGTAGCACAGGCGCGGCACGTTGTACTGGTCGGCCAGGCGCCAGTTGGTCTCGGTCTGCGGCTCGACGCCGGCGACGCCGTCGAAAACGACAACCGCGCCGTCAAGCACGCGCAGGGAGCGATTCACCTCAATCGTGAAATCGACGTGTCCCGGCGTGTCGATGACGTTGACCTGGTAGCCCTTCCACTCGGTGGAAACCGCAGCGCTCTGGATCGTGATGCCGCGCTTGCGTTCCTGCTCCATGTAGTCGGTCGTGGTCGAGCCTTTGCCGTCCTTGGTGTCGTGCACGTCGGTGATCTGATGCTTGCGACCGGTGTAATAGAGCACGCGCTCCGTGGTCGTCGTCTTGCCCGCGTCAATGTGGGCGATGATTCCGATGTTGCGGTAGAGCTTGAGTGCTTTCTGCCTGGCCATGATTTTTCTCAGATACTTGGTTGAAATTGGTTGGCCGAGCGGACAGGCGATGCAGGATCGCTCAAATCTACCGACCACGAAAAACGCGACACCAGACCCGCCAGCATAGGCGCGACAGGTCGCGCTGCTGTCAGGTGGGTGTCGTGGTAACTGCTCCGATTGCTTCAGCCACGTCGCAAACCTGAGTTTGCCCGGGCGTTCAGGACCAGCCTGAATCGGCGCGCGGATTTTACACGAACTGCGAGCTTTTCGCTCAAATCCGGTCCGGTTGCCTTCGGAAGCCAGGTTTCCGGCCCCGGAAAGGGTTCATTCCGGCCGCGACCACACATGTTGACCGACCCGCTTTGATGATTGGCCGGGACCTCCGAGCCTGAATGTCCGCGGCGGCGAGCTGCCCAAGGCCTTTCTATTCATTCTCGATCATCCCGTGTAGGATCGACCCGTCATTCACAGGGGGCTGGAATGAACCTACCGTCTCGAATTGGGCGCGCCTCAGCGCGCCGCGCGTCTTTTGCTGGCTTGCTGCTATGCGGCATTCTTGTCGTATTTGGCACCTGTGCCCACGCCGATTGGCAGATTCCCGCTGGCGCGAACGTTCAGCTTACGGGGGGGCATATTGGCCTCGGCGGCACCGATCTCCTCGTTTCCGGCACGCTCGGCCTTGGTTCAGGGTCTGTTGATCTGGCTGGTGCTGTCTCGATCAATCCCGGCGGTGTCATTGATGCAGGCAGTGGCTTGATCGAACTTGCGGGGACCTGGTCGAATTTCGGCAGCTTCCTGGCCGGCAGCAGCGTGGTCCAGTTTGTCGATGGCATCCAGGCACAGGCCGGCGTCAGTGGCGATTCCGTCTTTCACAACCTCAGTTTTGTCAGCGCCACCGGCAAGGCCTACATCTTTTCGGTTGGCACGACGCAAGGCATTGATGGCTTGCTGACGATTCTCGGCTCGGCGGCCCCGGCTATCCAGATGGCCAGTTCGACGGCCGGCCAGGTCGCCTACATCAATCTGCTGCCGACTGGTTCGCAGAGCATCGCCAACGTCGGTGTATCCGACGTGCACGCAATCGGCCAGCCTCTGGCTCCCGACCAGTCCAACCAGGGGGGTAGCGGCAATGACCTCGGCTGGTTCGGCAACACCGTATTCGTAGCCGGCATCCCGTTGCCCACGCTTTCCCCGGTCTGGCTGGCGATTCTCGCCTTGCTGCTGATCGTGATGGTCACCCGTCAGCGACGCGCCATGGGTCGCTGAGAAATCCAGACGAATCGAGCGACTTGCACAGGACACAATCATGAAACGACACACCGTACTCGCCTTTGCCATCCTGCAGACACTCGGTGTCGCCGCTGTCCAGGCACAGGATGTGACCGTCACGCCACCCGCAGGCGGCGGCTTCATCGTCGACAACGGCGTGTCTTCCCTGTTCGCGATCGACGCCTCCGGCAATTTGACCGTCGCCAATCTCGGC
>NZ_JBAWHJ010000213.1:0-6408 GCF_049593775.1 Dokdonella sp.
GTTCATGCCCATGCCGAGCTCGATGCGCTGCCCACCTTGACGCGAAGGATCTGCCGTTTGCACCGGCGCCATGATCTGTGGATCCCGGCCGTGAATCTGGCCAACATCCTGCCCGGCCAGACGCACGGACGTGCTGACAGCCGGAGTCCATAAACGTGCAGCCCACGCCGTCAGGCGCTGCTGATCACCAAGGCGATAGTCCTCGCTGTTGTCCTTGAGGTGCCAAAGTCCAGTCCATTGCGCACCCCAGCTCCAATTGTCGAACCTTCGCGTGACAGTCAAACCGAGCATGGGATCCGTCGTGCCGCTACCTAGCTGCATCGGATAGGGAAGTCGAAGCACGGGTTGCATGCCGTTCGGCGCAAGCACCTGGCCCTTTTCATCGACCGAGCCTGTAGGCAACGAGACGCCAATATTGGCGTGCCATTTGCCCATCCCGTTTTCGCCAAGTCCTATCAGCGCCGACAGGCTGCTATCCGCAAACCCGCTGGTTGAAGTATCAAAATTACCGAGAACACTGGTTCCCATGCCACCCGAATAGGTACGGTGCTTCATTTGCCTGTCAACGTAGTTGACCATTGCCATCAGGGTCACGCGATCGGTTAACCCGTACATCGCGCCGAACATGCTCATGTCCATCTGCATGTCGAGCGGAACCACCCTCAAGGTGGGTGGCATGCCAGGCATGCCCGCAAACGGATTGGCCTGCGTGGTAACGATTGCATCGGGAGAAATGTCGTCGGTTCCAATCCGGTTTCCCGACATGTCCATATGCATGTAGCGGTAGGAAATCATCCATTCGCCTGCGCGATGCAGGTGATCGCCCATAACGCCGATCGGGGCGTGGCTGTCCGCGCGCACGGGACCCGCTTCATCATGTTCATGATCGGCACGCGCAGTAGTGAAATTCAGGGCAAGCGCAAGCGCTGCCGCCAGTTGCAGTTTCATGTGTGATCCTTTTTTGCCGCATCGAATAGTCGATGCACCGAAGTTGCAGCCAGCTCAATGACTGCACATTGTTCAGCTCGGTGACAGGATTGCCGGCGGACCCCGCGCCTCGTAGTAGCGAATCGACGAAAGCACCGCCGATGTGGCGCGAGACACTGCATTCAGGGCTGCAGGCAACCATGCCAGCAGCAATGTGAATGACTGAACCGTATCTGCACCGGAATGAACGGTAAACGCACAGTAGCCGTCGCCGTGCTCGTGGCCCGGACCTGGCACGTCTTTCGAGGTCTCATGCAAACCATGGTGTGCATGGTGGTCATGCTGCACCGGGAATAGCAGCTCAACCTGGCGGGGCGTCAATCCGCTCGGACACAGTGCCAGGTATTCCCCGACGCCGGGCATGGTGCCGGGCGCAAACGGAAGGCGCAGTACAATGGCGAGCAGTGCCAGCCAAGGCAGACCCGCTTTGCAAAGTTGCCGAAGGCTATGGGAAAGTCCGCTGGAGACGCGAGTAGTCACCCTCCGCAGCGGTACTTGCACGCCGCACCCGCGTTCGCCGCGGACAGGATGGCTACGCGGAGTGGCCCCATCGCGCGAAGACTAGACGCCGAAAGCCCGATTGCACCAGTCAAACAACGGACCCCAGGTCAATCCAAGCACGATCAAGGCGAGGCCGTTGAGCGAGATTACCCAGCGCATCGGCACATCTTCAGGCAAGGCCAGCTTCCCCGTGTCCGCAGCCGTGTCGAAGTACATGACCTTGACCACGCGCAGATAGTAGTAAATGCCAATGATCGCGAACACGATCGCCACAATCGCCAGCCACAGAAAGCCTGCGTCGATGGCCGCCTTGAGCACGAGCAATTTGGCGAAAAACCCGAACAACGGTGGCACGCCGGCCAGAGAGAACATCGCGATCGCCATGATTCCGGCATACCACGGGCTGCGCTGGTTCAGGCCCTTGAAGTCGTCGATTTCCTCGCACTCGAATCCGGCGCGAGCGAGCAAGGCAATCATGCCGAAGGCAACCGCTGCAGTCAGCGCATAGCTGATCGCGTAGAACATTGCCGCCGAAAAGCCCTCGGGTGTGGCTCCGACGAATCCAAGCAACAGGAAGCCCACGTGTGAAATCGTCGAATAGGCGAGCATGCGCTTGATGTTGCTTTGCGCGATCGCTAACAGATTGCCGATCGCCAGCGAAAACACCGATAGGATGGCCAACATCAGGGTCCAATGTTCGCTGAGACCGCCGAGTCCGCCCTCGAGCAGGCGATAGGCAAGACCGAACGCAGCGAGTTTCGGTGCCGAACCGATGAACACGGTGACCGCTGTCGGCGCGCCCTGGTACACGTCGGGCAGCCACATGTGGAACGGAGCCGCTCCGAGCTTGAAGGCGATGCCGCAAACGAGGAAGACCAGGCCGAAAGCCAGCCAACCCGGATGCTCTACTTGTCCGATTGATGCACTGATGCTTGCCAGGTCCAGCGTGCCGGTCGCGCCATAGATCATCGACATGCCGTAGAGCAGCAATCCCGAGGCCAGCGCGCCCAGCACGAAATACTTGATGGCAGCTTCAGCGGAGACTGCCGAATCCCGGTTCAATGCCACCAGCGCGTACGAGGACAGCGCCAGCAATTCCAGGCCCAGGTAGGCGGTGATCAGGCTGCCGGCGGATACCAGCAGCATCATGCCGAAGGTCGCAAAGAGGACAAGCAGATAGAACTCGCCGATCAGCAGCTTTCGTTCGCGCATGTAGTTGCGGCCGTAAACCAGGGACAGACCGCTCATGAGAACAATGAACTGCTTGAGCACGACGCTGATGCCATCGTGCAGGAACATACCATTGAATGCGGTGGTCGCCTGCCCTGCTTCCGGCGCACCACGCCAGATGAATACTGCTGTCACCGCCAGCGCCGCGATCGACATCCAGTGGGTGATATCACGCTGGGAAGGCTTGATGAACAAGTCGACCAGCAGGATCACGCAAGTGGCCCCAAGCAAGACCAGCTCGGGCAGGATGGCGATCAGATCGGCGAAATTGAATTGGATCATCTTGGGAGTCTCAGGCCTTGCTCAGCATCATTGCGTTGACTATCTGCAACACGGAGCTGTCCATCAGGTCGGTCAGCGGCTTGGGGTAGATGCCGACTGCGAGTACGGCTACGGCAAAGGATCCAAGAACGATCCATTCACGCGCATCAAGATCCTTGAACTTGGCCACCTTCGGGTTGGTCACCTCGCCGAAGATCACGCGCTTGACCAGCCACAAAGTGTAGGCCGCACCAATGATCAGGGTGAATGCAGCAACCGCGGCAATCCAGAAGTTGTCCTGGAATGCAGCGAGGATGACCATGAACTCACCCACGAAACCGCTGGTTCCCGGCAAGCCGCAGTTGGCCATCGCAAAGAGCACGAAGAAGGCGGCATAGCACGGCATCACGTTGGCGACGCCGCCGTAATCCCGGATCATGCGCGAATGCAGGCGGTCGTACAGAACGCCAATGCACGAGAACATGGCTCCGGAAACGAAGCCGTGCGAGATCATCTGCACCATTGCGCCTTGCAAGCCGAGGCGCGCAGCCTCCGGATTGTCGTGGACGCGCACCAATGACAGCACGATGAAGATGCCCAGGGTAACGAATGCCATGTGCGCGATCGACGAATAGGCGATCAGCTTCTTCATGTCGTCCTGAACGAGGGCGACATAGCCGATGTAGACGACCGCAACCAGCGACATTGCAATGACGACCCAGGCATATTCCTGCGAGGCGTCTGGCGTAATCGGCAGCGAGAAGCGGATGAAGCCGTAGCCACCCACCTTCAGCATGATCGCGGCCAGGATGACCGAACCGCCTGTCGGTGCTTCGACGTGGGCATCCGGCAACCATGTATGCACCGGCCACATCGGCACCTTGATCGCGAATGCAATCAGGAATGCGAAGAACAACCAGGCCTGCTCCGTCGTACCCAATGGTACGTTGGCGAAGGCCTCCAGGGAGAACTCACCGGTCTTCATGTGCAGGTAGATCAGGCCGATCAGCATGAAGATCGAGCCGAGGAAGGTGTAGATGAAGAACTTCAGCGTCGCATAGACGCGACGCGGCCCACCCCAGACACCGATGATGATGAACATCGGAATCAGCATCGCCTCGAAGAAAACATAGAACAGCAGGGCATCGGTGGCAGCGAACACCCCAATCAGCATGCCCTCGAGTGCAAGCATTGCGGCCATGTATTGCGACACGCGCTTGTCGATCGGTCCCCAGGAACCAATGACCACGAGCACGCTGGTGAACGTGGTCAACACGATCAGGGCGACCGAGATGCCATCTGCACCCAGTGCATAGAACACCTTCAATGCATCGATCCAGGAATGCGATTCAACGAACTGCATGCCACCGGCCTGGGCGTCGTACCCAAGGTAGAGCGGAATGCTGGCAATCAGGGTCGCCAGCGCAACCAGCACGCTGAGCCAGCGCGCCACGCGCGGATCGCGTCCCAGGGCAAGCACGAGCACGGCGCCGATGATCGGCAACCAGATCAGCACGCTGAGTAGAGGCCATTGAGCCATGATGGTCGTCATTCCCCGTAATCAGGCGGCAATTCGCGTGAACAACCACCATGATCCGCCAAGTAGCAGGATCAGGCCGAGGATCATCGCGAACGCATAGTGGTAGAGATAGCCGGACTGGACCCGGCGAACGATCGCCGACAGCTGGTCGACCAGACTGGCGGAACCGTCGATGGCGGCATCGATCAGGCCGGCGTCACCGCCGCGCCACAGGCCGCGTCCGAGTTTGATGCCGCCGCGTGCGAACACCGCCTGGTAGATGTTGTCGATCCAGTACTTGTTCGACAGCACGTTGTAGACCGGTCGCAATGCAGACTGCGCCTTGTCGGCGATTCCAGGATTGAACAGCCAGATATAGGTGGCGGTAACGAATCCGGCGACGGCGACCCAGAACGGCGGTTGCGTAAGCCCGTGCAGGACGAATGCCAATGCTCCGTGGTATCCCTTGCCGACCTCGGCGAGTACGTCGTTGGCCTCGCGCACGAAAATCGCATTGCCGAAATAGTCGCCGAACAGCATCGGGCCGATGGTCAGTCCGCCGATCAGGATCGAAGGAATGGCAAGCTGCATCAGCGGCACGGTAACGACCCACGGCGATTCGTGCGGTGCATGCGCGAGATGGCCAGGTTCATGGTGAGCATGGTCGTCGTGACCGTGATGCTGTTTAAACGGATCGACCGTGAACCGCTCCTTGCCGTGAAACGTCATGTAGAGCAGGCGGAAGCTGTAGAGCGCGGTGACAAAAACTCCGACGAGCACGCAAAAATACGCGTAACCGGCTCCTGTGCGGGTCGATGCGTGGACCGCTTCGATGATCGCGTCCTTGGAGAAGAACCCGGCAAAGAACGGCGCTCCGGCGAGGGCCAGCGAGCCAATCCACATCGTCATCCAGGTAATCGGCATGTACTTGCGCAGGCCGCCCATGTGGCGCATGTCCTGCTCGTGGTGCATGGCGACGATGACCGAGCCGGCACCCAGAAACAGCAAGGCCTTGAAGAAGGCATGTGTCATCAGATGGAAGACGCCGGCGGAATAGGCCGATACGCCGAGCGCAACGGTCATGTAGCCAAGCTGGGACAGCGTCGAGTAGGCGACTACGCGTTTGATGTCGTTCTGCACGATGCCGATCAGGCCGGTAAACAGCGCCGTGGTGGCACCGATGATCAGGACGAATGTCAGTGCGGCTTCGCTGAGTTCGAACAACGGCGACATGCGCGCGACCATGAAGATGCCGGCCGTCACCATTGTCGCCGCATGGATCAACGCCGAAATCGGAGTTGGGCCTTCCATCGAATCCGGAAGCCAGACATGCAGCGGAACCTGTGCCGACTTGCCCATCGCGCCGATGAACAGGCAGACGCAGACAATCGTTGCGACGTGCCATGGGTGGCCGGCGATCAGCTCAACCGAACGCGCACCCATGTCCACGGCGGGATCCTGCGCGTAGGCAAATACGGTGGCGTAATCGAGCGAGCCACCGAACCACATCAGAACGCCGGCGATTCCGAGCAGGAAGCCGAAGTCGCCGACACGGTTCACGAGAAACGCCTTCATGTTCGCGAAGATCGCACTCGGTCGCTTGAACCAGAATCCGATCAGCAGGTAGGAGACCAGACCGACTGCTTCCCAGCCGAAGAACAGCTGCAGGAAATTGTTGCTCATCACCAGCATGAGCATCGAGAAGGTGAACAGCGCGATATAGCTGAAGAAGCGCTGATAGCCATCGTCCTCGGCCATGTAGCCGATCGTGTAGACATGCACCATCAGCGACACGAAGGTAACCACGACCATCATCATCGCGGTAAGGCGATCAATCAGAAAACCGATATGGGCACTTGTGCTGCCAACCTCGAACCAGGTGTAGATGTTCTCGTTGAATACCTGGGCAC
>NZ_JBAWHJ010000214.1:0-21365 GCF_049593775.1 Dokdonella sp.
ACAAGGCCGGCGACATGGTCGGTGATGCTGCCGGCGCAGGTGCGGCCGGTGCCGCTCTGAAGAGGGACTCGATGACCGATGCCGCCACCGACATGGTCAAGGACAAGGCCGTGGATGCCGCCAAGGACAAGGCCATGGAGAAGGCGAAGCAGGTGGTTGATGACAATCCGTCTGCGGATGAAACGGACGAAGCCACGGAACCCGTTCCGCGCTGACACGCCATGCTGCCCTGGCCGAACTTGCTCTCCAGTCCGGTCAGGGTTTCATGCCACGCACCAGTGCATCAGCTCATGGCGCCTGGAGGTTTGCTCGTCGCTTCACGTGAAAGGATTCACACCAATCCACCGCAGATGCAGCCAGAAGGCGAATCCCGCCCAGGCTGCCAAACCAATAGCCACGGTGATTACATCGCCGCTCGCCGTTCCGGCTGGGTGGGTCACGTTGTTCTTCCGGTCGCGGCGTCTGCAGACAGCGAAATCCGCCACTGCCCATGCCAGGAAAGCGCCAAACAGAATCACGTCATGCAGGAAGCCTGTAGCCAGCAAGTGGCCAAACGCCCAGAGTTTGACGCCAACCAGCATCGGGTGACCAAGTTTGGCCTTGATGTGATTGCGCGGCACGTAGGTAGCCGCAATCAGCACGAAGGCCAGCAACGTGAACAACATGTTGGCGTGCTTCATGGCCATCGGCGGCGAATACAGCAGGACCGGTGTCTGTCTGGCCAACCCGAAACCCCAGACAATCAGCACGAATCCACCGATTGATACCAGAGAATAGATGCCGCGCCAGGCGTTTGCGCCATGGCGTGCGATCAGTTTGTCGCGGAATTCCGGCGCAAGCATGCGCAACGAATGCATGCCCAGAAAGATCATCAGACCGAGTATCAACATCCACATGGCGAGTGTCCGTAGTAGTAGCCCGGATCAGTATCGCCTATTCCCCGAATACATACTGCTGCACTCTGAATCTTCCCCTCTCGGACGCCTTGTTGCCAGCCGCACTCACGCTCGAGGGAAGTCTGCGAAGGGGTGGTACCGGATGCGGAGCGTCGATATCCGGTCAACGGCCAGTCAAGCTCCACATCAACGGAATGGTGCAGTCAGCATTGCTATGGATCCAGTTCAGTAGACCGGGTCTGTGAACCGATTGTTCGCGTTCGCATCAGCACCCAGTTGTTCATTTTGGAGACTACCCATCTGACCCTTGAATTTCTTCCGGTTCTCCGCGATCTGGCGCACCGTGTGGCAGCGCTTTTTCGGTATGTGTGAGCCTACCGGCGCCACATAGGTACAAACCAGCCGATCATCTGCGTTTCGCGCCAGAATTCCATTGACCTCTTCCTGGATCGAGAACAGTTTCAACTGCGTGGACTCGTCCATATTCGCAACCGACCCGGCCCGAATCAGCATCTGTTGCATGATTTCAAGATTCTGGTTGACCGCATTTCGGTTGTACGTGCTGAGGAATTCATAGCGCTCACCTGGCACCATTTCTTCCTGGATCGTGACGACAAGCAACTGGAACTTTTCCGGCGTATCCGCAACCACGACTTTCTCCTCGACCTTCCCGGCATGCAACGGCGAGGCGAGCATCAAACTCAGGATCAGAAACGGTAGTGTAGTGCGCATGTGAGACTCCGTTGTTCAAGTGGCCAGCAAATACATGTCCACGCAGAGGAGAAGGTAGAGCTGCACGCACTGCACTACCGCAACAAGTGCACGACTAATATCGTATTCAATGGCCAGTGCAACGTGAAATGCCTGCTCGTCGACGACATTGCCCCGTGACCTTTGGCTCCCGACTGCACCAAAACGCGATCGTCGCGAAGTCTCTCCTTGCCTCACGGCATCACTTCACGCCGGCCGTGCACCGTTGTGCGTTTCAATCCGATGCGTCGGAACCAGGCATTCGCTCCACGCAGTTGTGGGAAGACTGCGGTTGGCGTGCGCCTGGACCGATCCTCTGCTGCCGGATATTCATTGTGTCCCGGCTCTGAATCGTGCCGAAACGGTCAACCCTTCAACGCACGCAAGAGTTGCACCTGATCGCACTCGGGTAATCATTGCGAGGTTCTGGAGGCTGCATCCACTGCCAACTGCTCGTTGATCATCCTGTTCGCCTTGCTTTCGTAATCCCTCTTGCTGGCGGCAAGTTCACGAACCGTGTGACAGATGGTCTTCGGAATATGTGATCCGACCGGGGCTACGTGCGTGCAAACCAGACGGTCTTCCGCGTTTCGGGCGAGGATACCGTTGACTTCTTCCTGCATCGAGAAGAGTTTGACCCTTGATTCATCGCTCATGTTCGATACCGATCCAGCCTTGACCAGCATCTGCTGCATCAGATCCAGCTGATGGTTGACCGTGTCGCGATTTCGCCTGCTGAGGAACTCATAGCGCTTGCCAGGCGCCATTTCCTGGCGAATGGCCAGGACCAGCAACTCAAACTTTTCGGGCGTGTCGGCGACAACAGCTTCTTCCTGCGACTTTTTCGCAGACAACGGTGAGGCGAGCATCAGGCTCAGCATGAGGAACATCAGAATTTTGCGCATGTCAGGCTCCGGTGATTCACGAGATCCCTGCCTGCCCGTGAACCGGACATCAGGGCTACAACCGAATGCGAATGACTCTGCAAAAGGCATGCATCCGGGTACACTACGAAAGCAATCGTAGTCTATCTTGCTGACCGGGTCAATAACTTCAACGAAGCACTTCGTAGCCCTCTGTTCCGCCCTACTCGCCGCCCAGGCTGGAGTCCCTCTGCATATCCAGGATCTGGCCCTTGGAACCTGACCGGCTCTTTTCGATCTGGCGCACGGTTCGACAGCGCTTTCTTGGAATCAGCGATCCGATCGGAGCTTCATGCGTACAGATGACCCGGTTGTCGGCGAACTTTGTCAGGAGTTCGTTCACCGCCTCCTGATTTTCCATCAACTCGCTCCTGGCACCGGGAGACACCTCGGCAATACTGCCGCTGACTCGCAGCTGTTCGGCCATTTCATCGAGTCTCCGGTTGACGTTGTCGCGATCCAAACCCTTGAGGAATTCGTAGCGTCCACCGACAACCATTTCTTCCCGGATATCGACCACGAGCCCTTGAAAGTTTTCGTAGGTATCGACCTCTACAACATTCGTGTCCGACCTGGATTTCGCAAAACCCTGCGGGACGAAGAAAATGAGTACGACCAGGAAGAGAACGGCGTTTCGGAACATCAGGATCTCCTGCGAGTGCGGCCAACCCGACCTTGTGGCCGGTCGGTGCGATGGTATGGCGGAAACGATTTCACGTTACGTGCATTCGATACCGAATTCCGATTTTCCGGATCTGGCTCAGAAGTGCATGCGATGTATATTCTCGCACGCGCTCGGCCTGATGCCCCGGCATCAGCCAGCATTCACGTCGATTGAAAAGCCATCGCCAAATTTCTGCGATCAGGCCGGATTCCCACCGTGAATCTGGATCACATCCTGAACTGGATGGCACGGGAGCGCTGGTACATCCCGGCCCTGCACGCACTTTGTGTGCTCGCATCGAGCGATGATATTTCTCGCGTCCCGATTCAAGGCGTACGCGCAGTGCAGTGCGTCTGTCTGAAACAAGACAGCGCGACTCGCGCCGCGCTGCCATGATCCAATCTGAGCAAACGGGTTGCGCTATCAGCCTCCCGGGCCTGGCGCACCCAGGCTTCTATTTTGGAGGTCTTGTGCGTCTCGCTGATGATTCTTGCGATTCTCCTTGATCTGACGCATGGTCACGCACTTTGTTTTCGGAATATGTGAACCCACCGGCGCCACGTGTGTGCAGACTAGGCGGTCATCGGCATTTCTCGCCAGAATTCCATTGACATGTTCTTGCGCGGTCATCATCTTGGCGCGCTCTTCCGGTTGCATCGCGCCTACTGAGCCGTACTTTTCCAGCATTCCCGACATCTGGTCCAGAGTCATGTTCACGGTATCCCGGTCCGCGCTCGAAAGGTATTCGTAGCGCTCTCCCTCAGACATCTGGCCGCGGATCTTCGTCACAAGCGGCTCGAACTCCTGGTATGTATCCGCGACCACGGCGTCTTCCGGTGGCTTCTTCTTTGCCTGCAATGGCGATGCAAACAACAATGCTGCAGCCACTATCGGGATTATTGCCTTGAGCATGCGTGTTTCCTCTCGTTCGTCAATACTTGGGCCGCCCGATTCCTGATCAGGCTTGAGTCTGAAACCCGTGGTGTCCTCTGCGAGGCGACCAATTCGCCCGCCCCATTCGTACGACACTAATCGTAGTAAACCGTCGCTTCGGCTGTCAATATGGCAAAAGGAATGGTTTCGTCGATGCGCAGGTTTTACGAGTGGGTGTCAGGCTGCTTTTCCGGTACCTGTTCGGCGCGCCTCCAGCAGAATGTTGTTTTACGCATTCGACCCTGATTCGTCTGACTGGATCCCGTCCGAACCCTGACTGGAGGGCTTGCACCGGCTCAATACATCAATTATTCTGGATATATGGATATTCAAGCCGCCACCGCAATCCTCGCCGCCCTTGCCCAGTCCACGCGCCTGGAAGCGTTTCGTCTACTCGTCAAGCATGAGCCTGCCGGCCTGCCTGCCGGGGAGGTCGCGCGACTGCTTGAAGTGCCGCAGAACACCTCGTCGACTCATCTGGCCATTCTGGTCAATGCCGGCCTGGCTGACTCCCAGCGCGATGGCCGTTCGATCATTTATCGCGCCAACCTCGATCAATTCCGTCTTCTGACCGTTTTCCTGCTCAAGGATTGCTGCAGCGGGCGCACTGAAGTCTGCGCACCGCTGATGGCGGAATTGGCATCCTGCTGCGCAGCGCCGCCTGCTGCATCCGCTTGATACACCCCATCGTTTCGACATCCTCCCCTCCAGGTGACCCATGACCGACCGCATCTTCAATGTACTTTTCCTGTGCACGGGCAATTCGGCCCGCTCAATCCTCGCGGAAAGCATTCTCGCCAAGGATGGCGGCGGGCGCTTCCGGGCGTTCTCGGCAGGCAGCATGCCCAAACCCGATGTGAATCCACTGGCCATCGAAACCCTGGCCAGCCTCGGCTACCCAACCGAAGGATTGCGCTCCAAGAGCTGGGACGAATTCGAGAAGCCCGATGCGCCGGTCATGGATTTCGTTTTCACGGTCTGCGACAACGCCGCCGGCGAAGTGTGCCCAATCTGGCCCGGGCATCCACAGACTGCGCACTGGGGCATTGAGGATCCCGCCGCCGCGCAAGGTTCGATGATCGAACAGAAGCACGCATTCGCGACCGCATTTCGCCACATGAAGAATCGCATCTCGGTATTCACGGCACTACCCATCCTGCGCCTCGATCGAACTTCATTGAATACGCAGTTGCAGGAGATCGGACGCCAGGACGGCGCCTCTGCAAGGAGCCAGAACGCGTCATGAGCACAATGGCGCAGGACGACACAGCAAACGCCAGCGCGCGCGCAGGGCTCGGCACATTCGAGCGCTACCTCAGCTTGTGGGTAGCGCTGTGCATCGTCGTGGGAATAGGCCTTGGCCACTTCGCACCTGCAGCGTTCGCGACCATCGCGGATGTCGAATTCGCCCACGTCAACCTCGTCGTTGCGGTTCTGGTCTGGCTCATGATCGTGCCGATGTTGCTGAAGATCGACTTTGCCGCGCTGGGCACGGTTCGCCAGCACTGGCGCGGCATCGGCGTCACCCTGTTCATCAATTGGGCCGTGAAGCCGTTTTCGATGGCCTTGCTCGGCAGCTTCTTTCTTGCCTGGCTATTCGCACCGTGGCTACCCGCCGGTGAAATCGGCTCCTATATCGCCGGCTTGATCCTGCTCGCCGCCGCTCCCTGCACGGCCATGGTCTTTGTATGGTCGAATCTTTGCGAAGGCGAGCCACATTTCACCCTGAGCCAGGTCGCACTCAACGATGTCATCATGATCTTCGCGTTCGCCCCGCTGGTTGCCCTGCTGCTGGGAGTGGCATCGATCACCGTTCCCTGGGACACCCTGCTGCTATCAGTGGCGCTCTACATCGTGCTGCCGGTAGTTGTTGCCCAGGTGCTGCGACGCCTGCTGCTGCGTAGCGGCGAGAACGCCCTGAACCGTGCCCAGGCTATCCTGCAACCGATTTCGCTGCTGGCCTTGCTGACAACTCTCGTGCTGCTGTTCGGTTTCCAGGGTGAGGCCATCCTTGCGCAACCCGCCGTAATCGCCCTGATCGCCGTACCCATCCTGTTCCAGGTCTATCTGAATGCGGGACTGGCCTATTGGCTGAGCAAGCGCTTTGGCGTTGCCTGGTGCGTGGCTGCGCCCGCCGCCCTGATTGGTGCTTCAAACTTCTTCGAGCTGGCGGTGGCTGCCGCGATCAGCCTGTTCGGGCTGAACTCCGGAGCTGCACTGGCCACGGTTGTCGGTGTGCTGGTCGAAGTGCCCGTGATGCTTTCGATAGTCGCCCTGGTCAAGCGCACGCGTGGCTGGTACGAAGGCGTCCCGGCATCGTGATCGAGTTTTCCGACTACGCAATACGGAACATAGGACAGTTCGCTGAACTGCACGAAGCACCGACTGGCGAACACATGCCGGCAGGAGAATCTTTCTTTCCACGCCACGGGTACGCGCACAGCTCTTGCGCACTGGCTCCAGCCAGCAGCGCAGGAAGCCAGGAGTACATGCCACTGTGCCCTGGCAGCGCAAACACGCTTCGCCAGACACTGGGGATCGCCGCATGAGCCTGCGCACGCTGCCACAACCTGATCATTTGCCCGCGCTCAACGTCGACCAGGCCTTCACGCGACCCGCTGCGGGGCTCGGCGACGATACGCAGCCACCACGCATCCTGCTGCTGTACGGCTCGCTGCGCGCACGGTCGTATTCGCGCCTTGCCGTCGAGGAAGCAGCGCGCCTGCTCCGCCATTTCGGTGCCGAAACCCGCATCTTTGATCCCTTCGATCTACCGTTCCCTGACCAAGTCGAAGGCGACGATCATCCGGCCATTCGCGAACTGCGCGAGTTGTCGTTCTGGTCCGAAGGTCAGGTCTGGTGCAGCCCGGAACGCCACGGCACGATCAGCGGGTTGATGAAGGCGCAGATCGACCATCTCCCGCTGAACAGCGGTGGCGTGCGCCCCACCCAGGGTCGCACTCTCGCCGTGATGCAGGTTTCCGGCGGGTCCCAGTCATTCAATGCGGTCAATGCGCTGCGGCTGCTCGGCCGATGGATGCGCATGGTCACCATTCCGAATCAGTCCAGCGTGGCCAAGGCCTGGCAGGAATTTGATGATCAGGGTCGCATGCGCGCGTCGAACTACTACGAGCGAATCGTCGATGTAATGGAAGAGCTGGTGCGCTTTACCGTCTTGCTGCGACCGCATACCGAACGGCTGACCGATCGCTATTCCGAGCGACTGGACATGGCACGAAAGTCGGCAGCAGCGGATTTGGCGGCGATGGCCACCTCCGAATCGTCCTGACCCGCTCCGGGTCCTGAAAGACAACTGCAATATTCGACGACTAGACTGGCCGCGCTCACGCTCTCCAACGTCGGGCATTGTTCAAGGCAACACCGGTCAAGTGGCGCAATCGCCAAGACACCTGTTTGCGCGCAGATTACGGCGCGTTGGCACAGATGGGCAGGCTGCCCTCAAGCTGGCGCAAAGCTAAGGATGCGCGCAAACAGGGGTCGCCCGATCCATTCCAGACTGGAAACGGTCGGCCAGTCGGCAAATGATTCTTTCATGCAGGTCTGCCCTGTGTTCGCGCCTGATCAACGGCGCGACGGCCCAGCGCAGGGTCATCAGTGAACAGGGCATCCACGCCCGCGTCGATCAGGCTGAGCATTTCGCGAATCGAACCCGACTCGCAACGTTCTGACGGAAGTTCGCTACCGCGCAAACGGGCTGGAAGGAAGGCGTTTTCCGGACGCAAGGTCCATGCATGCACGGCGAGGCCGGCAGCATGGGCATGTTCGACAAGCAGGCTTGGCACAGCTTCGGAATTCGCCGGAATGATTGCTTCCTTGTGTGGAGCCACAACGTTGGCGTAGCCGGCCATCTCCACCAATCCTGCCGGCGTGATCATGCGGTCGTAGCGCAGCGCCGTGTCACCGCGAGCTAGCTGGTCGAAGGGATGGCCATCAGGATCGCCGACCAACTGGACAAGGAACACGTTGTCGGACCGAGTACCCAGCGTGTCGCGCAACTGCCTGAGATTGTCGACCTCGAAGGACTGGATGCCGAAGGGCGTGGCTTGCAGGTAACCATGCCGCTGCCAGGCTGAAACCAGGGCCTGTTCGAGATCAAGGCCGATCGAATGGAAGTAGCTCGAATGCTTGAGCTCTGGAATTAATCCGATCCGTCGACCAAGCGCCGCGGATGCGCGGCTTGCCAGATCCACGATATCGTCAAACGTCGCCAGCGAGTGCATGTGGTCTTGCGCGCTACTGCGCAATTGCGGGAGCGGCTCCCGCGCACGCAGTTCGCGCAGCTCGTCGATCGAAAAATCTTCGCAGAACCAGCCATCAACGGATTTCCCGTCGATCACTCTTCGTGCTCGCCTGCTGGCAAACGCTTCGTGCTCGGCTACATCGGTCGACGCGCTGATCTCGTTCTCGTGGCGCGCAATCAGGACCCCATCGCGACTCATGACTAGATCCGGCTCGATGAAGTCCGCGCCGTCCCGTATTGCACGGGCGTAGGCTGCCAGGGTGTGTTCGGGATGCCAGGCGCTGGCGCCACGATGGGCTATCACCTGCACCTTGCCCTTGAACAACCAGGTCGACTTCACTGCGGCTGGCCTCCGGTGCCGACAGGCACGCGTCGAATCGTACAGGGTGACAGGCGCGACGCGTCTGTGGAACGCCGGATAGGCGCCTTCGTCAAGTGACCAGGATCCAGGCAGCTGCGCTGAAGAGATTGCCTTGAGCTACCATCGTGCGACTTCCCATACCGGCATTCTCCATGACTCTCGCCCGACTGTTCGTCACCCTGCTGGCTTTCCTTTGCCTACCCTTGCTGGCGGCTGCCCCCGATCTGGAGACGATAGCTCAGAAGTCGGAGTTCAAACGTACGGGCCGCTACGATGAAGTGATTCGCCTGTGTGCCGAATTTGCCAAGTCCTTTCCTGATTCGGTGCGCTGCTTCGAATTCGGAAGATCTCCGCAGGGCCGCCCGATGATGGCTCTCGCGATATCGAGCAGCGGCGCACTGTCGGCGCGCGATGCGCGTGAGAGACAGCTTCCCGTAATCCTGTTCCAGGGCGGCATCCATTCCGGCGAGATCGACGGCAAGGACGCCGGCTTTCTGGCCTTTCGCGAGACGCTTGAGGGTCACGCGGCCATGGGCTCGCTGGACAAGCAGGTCGTTGTCTTCGTTCCGGTATTCAATGTCGATGGCCATGAGCGTTTCAAGGCCTGGAATCGCCCCAACCAGCGTGGGCCCGAGGAAATGGGATGGCGCACAACGGCGCAGAACCTCAATCTGAATCGCGACTATGTGAAGGCTGATGCACCCGAGATGCAGGCGATGTTGTCGCTGATGAACGAATGGGATCCGCTGATCCTGGCGGACCTGCACGTTACCGACGGAGCAAAATTCGAGCACGACGTTTCAATCAATATCGAACCACTGCATTCGGGCGATGCAAAACTGCGCAAGACCGGACTGGAACTGCGAACCGAAATGATCGGAATGCTGGCCAAACAGGGGTCGCTGCCACTGCCGTTCTACCCTTCTTTCGTGGTCTATGACGATCCGGCATCCGGTTTCGAGGACAGTCCCGCCGAACCGCGCTTTTCGCACGGCTACATGCCGCTGCGCAATCGGTTCGGTGTGCTCGTGGAAGCCCATTCGTGGAAGGACTATGCGACGCGCGTCAACATCACGCGCAACGCCATCGTCGATCTGCTTGAACTCGTTGCCAGGCATGGTCAGCAATGGCAAGCGGTGGCCGATGCCGCCGACCAGCGCGCCACAACACTGGGCGGGAGCAGCGTGCCACTCAGCTTCGAGGCGACTGACAAGAGTCACATCATCGACTTTCGCGGCTATGCCTACACACGGACGCCATCGGAGATTTCGGGCACGCTGATGACACGCTACGACGAGAGCAAGCCGATGATATGGAAGATCCCGTTGCGCGATGACGTGCAACCGGCCATCAGCGTAAACGCTCCCAAGGGCGGCTATATCGTGCCATCCGCGCATGCAGAGTGGGTCGGCGCAAAGCTTTCGCAGCACGGTGTCGCCTATACAGTCATTGCAGCTGCGCATCCCTCGGCGGCGGTGCAGACATTCCGGGCCAGCAAGACAAAGTTCGATGCGCAGCCATTCGAGAATCATCAGCGTGTCGGCTTTGAAGGAGAATGGAAGCCCGAGCCACGCGATATTGCCGCCGGAGCCTTGTTCGTCCCGATAGACCAGCCGCGCGCGCGGCTGGTGATGGCCTTGCTCGAACCCCAGGCGCCCGACTCTCTGGCCGCCTGGGGCGAGTTCAACGCGGCGTTCGAGCAGAAGGAGTACATGGAGATGTACGTCGCCGAAGAGGTCGCTCGCGAAATGCTGGAGAACGATCCGGCCGTGGCTGCCGAATTCAACCACAAGCTCGACAGCGACCCCGAGTTTGCCCGGAATCCGTATTCTCGCCTGTCGTTCTTTGCCGAAAAGCATGCGTCATGGGACGACCAGTTCAACCTCTATCCCGTGATGCGCAGCGCGGTCGCGTTCTGATTGCGGCATTGGAAGGGGCTGATCAACTGACGGCACACCGCTTGAAATGAATTAACGGTCAATTTAATATTGATCCGGTGAGCAGCCCCATTCGAGCACGCAAGCCCGGCCGCCCGAGCAAGGTCGGCGACAACCAGGACCGCCGGTCGCGGATCCTCGATATCGCCGCCAACCAGTTCGGGCTGCGCGGCATTGCCGGCACGTCTCTGTCGGCCATTGCGCGCGAGGCGCGGGTCACCCCCGCCTTGATGCATTACTACTTCGGTAACCGCGAGAGCCTGATTGACGCCCTTGTTGTCGAGCGTCTCCAGCCAGCCATTGTCAGCGTGGCCGAGGCCATGATGGCTGCGGATGATGATCTGCGATCACAGATTCATTGCTTCGTGCGTTCGATGATTGCAGCCATAGCCAGCCGACCGTGGTTTCCACCGTTGTGGACACGCGAAGTACTCAGCGAAGGCGGACTCTTGCGCGAGCGCGTGATCGGACAGCTCGGCGCCCCGCTGATGCAGCGCTTGCGTGAGCGCTTCGTCGAAGCTCAGGCGAAGGGACAATTGAATCGCGATCTCGATCCGAATCTGCTGTTCGTCACGCTGATCGCGCTGACTCTGTTCCCACTTGCCTCGCAGTCGATATGGCGCAGCAAGCTCCACGCTGACCAGATCACCTCGGAAACGATCGCAAACCACGCGCTTGCCCTGCTCGAACGGGGACTGGAGATGCCCACATGAAACCATGGATTGCGTGGTTGGGAGCCACGCTGATTTTGACCGGGTGCGCAAAGCCATCGGAGCCAGTCATGCTTGGTACTCTTGAGCTCGATCGAATCACGAGCCCGGCCCAGGCGTCCGAGCACATCATCAGAATAGATGTCCGGGAAGGGGACGAACTCCAGGCAGGGCAGACCATACTCGCGCTCGATACACGTCGCATCGATGCCAGTGTCGAGCAGGCTCGCGCCGACGTGCGGGGCGCCCAGGCTGCACTCGATGAACTGCTGAAGGGAAAGCGCAAGGAACTCATCGACGCCTCTCGCGCCCAGTTGGGGGGAGCAACGGCACGCGCGGCGAATGCTCGACGCGAACGAGATCGGGTTGCCGAAATCCGCAAGCGTGGGCTCAACGCGCAGATCGACCTTGATCGTGCGGAAACATCGCTGCAATCTGCTGATGCGGAGCGCGACGCGGCACGCGCGAACCTGGCCGAATTGCTCAACGGCTCTCGCATCGAAAACATCGAACTGGCAGAAGCGGCACTGGCGGCGCGCAAGGCGGCCGTCGATCAAATGGAGCTGACCCGTCAGCGCTATACCATCGTCGCGGCGGAAGCAGGCCGCATCGATTCGATCCCCTTCAAGCTCGGCGACCAGCCCGCCGCCGGAGCCGTGCTGGCCAGCATGCTGACGGGTCCCATGTATGCGCGCGTCTATGTGCCGGCGAGCCAGCGCAATGAATTGGCGATCGGCAGCCATTGCAGCGTGCACCTCACGGGCAGCGAGCGGGCGTTTCAGGCCGTGGTGCGCAGCATGCGCTCGGATCCGGCATTCACCCCCTATTTCGCCCTCACCGGCGACGATGCCAGCCGCCTTTCCTACCGTAGCGAGATCGTACTCGAGGCAGGTGCGGGTATGGATCTGCCAGTCGGCCAACCGGTGCAGGTAAATTGCGCGGCCCCTGACACGCGCGGCAGACATTAACCCGCCCATGCCAGCCCCCAGCACGACAACAACGGCACAAGGCGCTCCCGATGCTTCCGTTGAAGCGGTCATCGTCGCGCGCGGCCTGACCAAACGATTCGGCGATCTGGTGGCTGTCGATCATCTCCATCTGCGTGTACGTCGCGCCGAGGTCTACGGCTTTCTGGGCCCGAATGGCTGCGGGAAATCGACGACCATCCGCATGTTGTGCGGCCTGCTGAGCCCTACTGAAGGCACTGCCACCGTTCTTGGCCACGACTTGCCAGGACAGGCCGAGGCCCTCAAGCGCCAGATCGGTTACATGACCCAGAAGTTCTCCTTGTACGCAGACCTCAGCGTCGCCGAGAACCTCGAATTTCTCGCCACCATTTATGGACTAGGACGCGAATCGGCCGCGCGTCGAATCCGCGAACTGTACGAGCAGTATCGCCTGGGTGAATTGCGCAAGCAGATGGCCGGAACACTGTCCGGCGGCCAGCGCCAGCGATTGGCACTCGCCGCAGCCGTGATGCACAAGCCAGAGCTGCTGCTGCTGGATGAGCCAACCAGCGCTGTCGACCCACAGTCCAGGCGCGACTTCTGGGAATCGCTGTTTCAACTGGCTGACGAAGGCACCACCCTGCTTGTCTCCACCCACTATATGGACGAAGCGGAACGCTGCCATCGTCTGGCCATCCTCGATCGGGGTCGGCTGGTTGCCGACGGCACTCCGAACGAACTGATGGCTGCCCTGCCCGGCATGACCTTGCGAGTCGAGAGCCAGCACCCGACCCGACTCATGCAGACGCTGAGAATGCAGGCACATGTGCTTGGCGTGGCCCAGATCGGCGCCAGCCTTCGCGTACTCACTGACCGCCAGTCCGATGCAGCGGACTGGCTGCGCGCCGTGCTGAACGCGGCTGAGGTCGAGGCCGTGATCGAGGCAGCTGAGCCGAATCTTGAAGACGTGTTCGTAGCCGTCACCAGAAAGCAGGAGACCGGGGCATGAAGCTCGGTCGACTGCTTGCCGTCGTGCGCAAGGAGCTGTGGCAACTCTCGCGCGACCGCCTGACCTTCGGCATGATCATCGGCATACCGACCCTGCAGCTGCTGCTGTTCGGATTCGCCATCAATCTTGATATCCGCCAGTTGCCGGCCGCCTTGCTCGATGAATCCAACACGTGGCGATCGCGCGAACTGATCGCCGAACTGTCGTCTTCGCAAGTCCTCGATTTTCGCTACCGCGTACATAGCCCGCAGCAAATCGACGATCTTCTCCATCGTGGCAAGATCGGCGCCGCCGTGGTCATTCCGCAAGATTTCGAGGCACGCCTCGAAGGCAAGGATCGACCCGCCTGGCAGGTCATGGTCGATGGCACCGACCAGTCCGTGCAGTCGGCGGTACGGCAACTGGCGAGCTTCCCGCTCTCCAGCCTCGATCATGTGCCGGGTCAGGTCATCGTACGCCCCGTAGAAATAGTCAATTTCTATAATCCGGACAGGCGTGCGCAAATCAACACCGTGCCGGGACTGATCGGCGTCATCCTGACCATGACAATGACGATCTTCACCGGAATGGCCATCGTGCGCGAACGCGAGCGCGGCAACATGGAGATGCTGATTGCCACGCCGCTGTCGCCATTTGAACTGACCATCGGCAAGGTCCTGCCCTATGTCGGCATCGGCCTGATCCAGGTCACATTGATCCTGATACTGGGTTTGCTGGTCTTCGATGTCCCGGTCCGGGGCTCGTTGCTCGATGTCTACCTGATTTCGCTCACTTATATCGCCGCAACGCTTGCGCTCGGCGTACTGATCTCGACGCTGGCCAATACGCAGTTCCAGGCCATGCAGATGGCCTTCTTCCTTTTTCTCCCGCAAATCCTGCTTTCCGGCTTCATGTTTCCCTATGACGGCATGCCGCGTGCCGCCCAATGGATTGCCGAGATGTTTCCCTTGACACACTTCCTGCGCCTCATTCGTGGCGTCATGCTGCGCGGCACCGGCGTGGGGCAGATGTGGACCGAACTGGCGGCCCTGATCGGCTTCGTGATCGTGGTTCTGGGCATCGCCGTGCTCAGGTTTCGCAAGACACTGGATTGATCCTGCAATGAAACCAGGCCATGAAATCCCTGCAAAGACCTGGTGCCTGTATCTGATCGAGTGCCTCAATGGCAGCTACTACGCAGGCATCACCAATGACTTGCAGGCGCGCTACCTCGCGCACGTGGAGGGTCGCGGCGCTCGCTACACGCGCGCCAACCCGCCTGCCCGTCTGATCGGCTCACGCGCCTTCCCGGATCGAGCGAGCGCATCGCGAGCCGAGCACCAGATCAAGTGCCTGCCGAGATCCCGCAAGATCGCTTTCCTGCTCGCACGGCAGGAATTCGAAACCAATGGCACCTGACCAACCCCGAGAACCGCACTGCCGCGTTTCAACTTTCCGATACCAATCGGAAGGGGTGGAACATGGCTATCGGCGTATTGGATTCGACGCGGCAAGGCCGCTGGAGTTGGCTGCGCATCGGCGGGCTAAGCGGAACCGTGTTTGTTCACAGCCTTGCCCTGATCTTGCTGGCCATTCCTGTGGCCTTGCCGGGCGTTCGGCCGCTTGCCCCTGCAACTTCGATCATCTGGATCCAGGCGCCACCTGAGCCTGTGCTGTTGCCGGTACCGGATGAACCCGTCCCTCTGCCAAAGCCGCAGGCCCCTGCCATTCCCGTCGTCGCGCCAATCAGCACACCTGATGTGCAAGTGGAAAGTGAGTTCTCGGAACCGGTGATGTCCGTCACCACGCCTTCGATCCCGTCGATCGTGGCAGCGGTCACTTCGAATCCTGCTTCGGTGGCTGACGCAAGTCTGGAATATGAAAGCATTGTAAGGCCAAAGTATCCCATCGCCGCAGTACGCCGAGGCGAACAGGGCACGGTGCTCGTGCGTGTCTCGGTTGGCCGGGACGGCTTGCCTACACAAGTTGACGTCGCCCGCAGCAGCGGATCCCGCCATCTGGACAAGGCAGCCTGCGAAGCCGTGCAGCGCTGGCGATTCCATCCTGTGAGGATCAATGGCGTTGCGATGAGAGCCACTGGCATCGTTCCTGTCGCATTCGAGCTCGAAAAGCGCTGACTGACCCTGGTTCGCCTTCGACGGAAGCTTCGAGACGTCAGATTTTTGCTGGGCGCCGTGGCGGCAAGCCTTGCCTGATCAGGTCGGCCAGCGCACAGGGTTCATGGATGCCATGGCCCTGTGCCTGATCGACGCCAAGCGTCTTCAGTTGAGCCAGCATTCGCCGATCCTCCACCCATTCCGCAACTGTGACCTTGCCCAGTGATCGGGCCATTTCGCAGATCGAGCGGACAAGCACCGGATCAATCGGATTGTTGGCGATATCGCGAATGAATATGCCATCGATCTTGAGGATATCGACCGGCAAGTTCTTGAGATAGGCAAACGAGGAAAGACCACTGCCGAAGTCATCGAGCGCAATGCGGCAACCACGTGAGCGCATGTCCTCCATGAACTCGCGTGCCTGCGCGATATTGGCAATGGCAGCAGTTTCGGTAAGTTCGAAGCACAGCTTGCGCGGAGGCACTTCGCTATTGTCCAGAAGTTCCGCAACGTGGCGGCGGAATTCCGGATTGGCAATGGACTGCGCAGAGATATTGAGATGGCAAAGTTCGAGATGGATCAGATGCCTGGGATGACGCGCCAATTCGTCCAGCGCCATGGAAACGACAAGACGGTCGATGGCGACGGCCTCTCCGTAGCGTTCCGCAGCGGGCAGGAAACTGTCAGGAGAATGCAAGGCCCCTTGTGCGTCGACCAGTCGCACAAGTACTTCATAGTTCAGACGGCGCGCTCCATCGAGCGTCTCGATACGCTGTCCGTAGAGCTGGAACCTGCCATTGGAAATGGCATCGCGGATCTCGTTGACCCAGGCCATTTCGTCACGCCGCCTGCTCATGGCCTGGTCGGATTCATGATAAACCCGGATGCAGTTTCGACCGTCTTCCTTGGCCTGATAGCAGGCTCGATCAGCTGCGCGCAATACGTGCCCTACATCGAGCTTGGCGCCATCGACACTGACAATGCCGACGCTGCAGGTGACATTGAATCGACTGCCTTCCCAACTGAAGGTCGATGCCGCCAATGCCCTGCGTACGCGCTGACCGATGCGGACTGCCTCTTCCTGCCCGGTGCACTCCAGGAGCACGGCGAATTCGTCCCCGCCCAATCGACCCATCCAGTCGTTGCCGCGCATGTGCAACATCAGCACGCCGGCAATCTGACGCAACAGCTGGTCGCCCGCAACATGACCGCAGGTATCGTTGATCAGCTTGAACTGATCGAGGTCGAGGAACAGGAATGCATGGATCTCGCCACTATCGCGTGCGGACTCTATGCCGCGCTGCAGCCGTCGTTCAATCTCGCGACGATTGATCAACCCGGTCAGCGCGTCATGGCTGGCCTGGTACTTCATTTCGTCGGACACTCGGCGCGCCTCGGAAACATCCTCGATCAGGGCAAACACACGCTCCTTTCCATGTGTGTCGCCGTCGATCATCGAAACCGTCCATCGCAGCCAGCATGTACTGCCATCTTCGCGCAGGAAACGATGCTCGGAAGGCTTCAAGTGCAGCGACCAGTCGATGGCCTCGCTATCGCTGGGGGCCACTGATGAACGATCTTCCGCGTGCATCAACTCGACGAGCCTCATCCCTGCAAGCCGATCCGGTGTGCGCCCCAGGATGTGCCCAATGGTTTCGTTCGCTTCCAGGATGCGGCTATCCACGTTCATGCGGAGCATGCCGACAGCGGCCTGATGGAACGCAGCACGAAACGTGCTTTCGCTGCCCCTGATGCGGTTCATGGTGGAGCGAAGCACCACGATCACCAGCCAGGATACGATTAGAAAAAGCACCACGCTGATCCCGAGAAGGACGTTCCTGAGCAAACGTGTGCCTTGCAGCATCGATTCGGAAAATGTCGTTTCTATGGGCCGCAAGCTGGAGTTGACGGCTTGAGCGCGATCCTGGAACGCCTTGATGGTTGCCGGATCTGGCGTGCCTTGCTGGTAGGCCAATTCGATCTCGCCAGCAAGCAGCTGCAAGTCGAGGATGCCCTCGTCACCCAGTCGCCACTGCGCCACCGAGTGGCGAAAGTAAGGCGCGTCACGCATGTATCTGTACATGCGGATCAGGCGGTCCACATCCTCGGAATCGATTCTACCCTGCAGGAATCCCTTCCTGGCCTCGTCTACATCAATGGGGTCACGCTCCATCGCCAGCCTCGCGGCGCGATCCCCCAGTGGAACGAGAAGGCTTTTCCTGATCTGTGCGAGCTGGGCAGGATCGCCATCCGCGGCATATCGATACAGGGTATGTGCCGCGTCCTGCTGTGCTCTGGACCAGTGACCTTCGCCGACAACGTAGGCAGTCGCCGTCGTCTGGATCTCGAGCATTGCGGCAGTCAGCATGGCGGCAATCGCGGTAAGTGCAATTACGAAGCCGATTTCGTAGGACAGGATTCTCAGTGACCGTCGCCGCGGGATCGCGCCGCGATCCTGTTGATCCTGTGCGTCCGTCGAAACTTTTCTTGCTGGCGCGGTCACGAAAACTTCATCGTGCCGAGTTTCGCAATTGCTGCATGTTGGCGGCGAACATGTCCACGCAATCCCCTTGACGCGACATCCCTGGGCTGGCGCCCGCAATTGGAGCGAAGAATAGCGCGGGATGATCGCCGAATGCACCTGTTCCACGCTATCGCTGCGCCGTGACAAACAACAGCATGGATTCGGGTCGAGCAGCACCGGCTTGGCCCGGAGAACGATAGAGCGTGCAATCAGTAGACGTGGTCAGCGCCGTACGCGGCCCTTGCCCTCGTTGTCCCAGTATCCAAAGAGGCGGCGTGCGATGAATTTGTACAGGCGTTTGCCTGTCGCGCGCCAGCTTGAGGCGATCCATGAGCGTCGTGCCAGGACGCGCTTTTCCACGGGAGTAAGTGCCTGCGGGCAATAGGTCCGCTTGTGCTTGAGCAGATGACGAAGATCTTCTCGCACCAGCAGTCGAAAGAGACGACCCCGGCCTTTGCTGATCCAGGCGATCTGGAAGTCCACGGCCGCAGGTGCACCATTGTCCCTCTGCAACCAGTTCGGCTCCTTGGCCAGATCGTTGTGCGCGACCCCGCATTGACGCATGCGCTTGAGCAGCCGATGAGCGTCACGGTAGTAATGCGGATCGCGCGGCTGCGCCTGCTGCATTGGCGCGCCTTCCATGTAGCTTCGATCCAGTACGCCATTGCTCCATGCGATCAATTGCGGCACACCATCGACTCCCGATAGCGCCCTGAGCACACGTGCTTCCCTGGCCGCAGCACTGCGCGCAAACCAGCGCATGCCGAGGTTCGCTACGCGGGTGTCGCGCCGTATCCAGCGCCGGTCGCCGTCGAAGACGATTTCAATGCGGCCCAGCGCATCGGACTTGAGCAGTTCGGTTTGCATGTGGCCATTATGGCCGCATACGCCAAAGCAGGTTCGCAAATCTGCGGATCAACGGAGGTGTCGTATCCCCGGCTTCGAGAACGGAATGGTCCGGACTGGAATGTCTTCCAGTCCGGACCTGATTCCCGCCGCACGCCATACGCAAAGTATTACTGGGCGATATAGAACGACCAGGTTACGGATGTTGCCGACGGGTTGCTGTTCGGATTGGACTGCAGCGAAACCCTGTCCCCTGCGGTCACGGCGAAGGTAGCTCCCGTGTAGCTGCAGTTTTGCAAGGTGTTGGCAACAACGCAGGTTGCACCTGTCGCCGCACCGTTCACGTAAACGGTGAAGGTGTACTGGTTGCTGTTTCCTGGAGAAGAATTGGTTCGCACCTGAAGCCCGCCAATTCGCCCTGAAACCGGAAGCGGAATGGCGACCTTGGAATCCGAACTGGAGGATTCGCCCATGCCTACAAAGGTGGCGCTATTTGTCGCCACGTTGAAGTAGGAGCTGCCGAAGAACGGCACCAATGTTCCTGCCGGACCCTGCGGACCTGCCGGACCCGGAGCGCCATCGACGCCGTTGGTGCCATTGGTGCCTGCCGCACCGGTTGCACCGTTCGACCCAGGCAGGCCTTGCGGACCGATCGGACCGGCAACGCCTTGAGGGCCTTGTGCTCCATCAGCACCGGTCGGGCCTTGCGGTCCCATCGAACCCGTTTCGCCCTGTATGCCTTGTGGGCCGATATCGCCCTGCGGGCCTGCTGGGCCTGTATCACCTTGTACGCCCTGCGCGCCGGCGGGACCCGTATCGCCTTGCAGGCCTTGCACACCATCAGCGCCGGTCGGGCCTTGCGGTCCCATCGGGCCGGTGTCGCCTTGCAGGCCTTGCGGACCGACGTCGCCCTGCGCACCCTGCACGCCGGCAGGACCTGTATCACCTTGCATGCCTTGCACACCATCGGCACCGGTCGGGCCTTGCGGTCCCATCGGGCCGATGTCGCCTTGCAGGCCTTGCGGACCGACGTCGCCCTGCGCACCCTGCACGCCTTGCGGGCCGATATCGCCCTGAGGGCCTGCTGGACCTGTATCACCTTGCAGGCCCTGCACACCATCGGCACCGGTGGGACCTTGCGTTCCCATCGGGCCGATATCGCCTTGCGCACCCTGCACGCCGGCGGGACCTGTATCACCCTGCAGGCCTTGCGCACCATCAGCTCCGGTCGGACCTTGCGGACCCATCGGGCCCGTTTCCCCCTGCGAACCCGCGGGGCCTACCGAGCCTTCCGGTCCAACCACACCTTGTGGCCCTATCGGTCCCGCAGGACCCGCAGGACCTTGTTCACCGGGAACCCCGTTCAAGGCGAACTGGGCAACCGGCGTGGTCGCTATGGGTTGACGGGGCAAAGTGGACCCATTGACGCTGACTTCGATGTACATCTGGGTCCCGGTGAATCCACCGGGGAATGCCAGGTTGATGCTGAACACGCCATTGATGACGGGGTAGCTTGGTTCGCTGATCATCGAACCGTATTGGGAACCGCCTGACTGGGCGTCCCAGAGTGAAAAGGTCAGATTGACGTTGCCGTCGACGGGCAGACCATTCTGTTCGATCTTGCCTTGGTAGACGAAGTCCGGCATTTGCGGAGCCGAGCCGCCAGCGATGACTGCCGATGTAGAGCAGGCGCCAAGAACAAGGGCGATGGCGAGTACAAGATTTCTGGTTTTCATAGTGAGCAATTCCCCTGTGGCGAGTCGAAGCCATTCTTGAAGATCGTGTCGAGGACAATCACGTTGTTCTCTGTGGTTGCCTGGAAACCCGCGGTTACGGTGATCGATCCATTGGAAATGGATCCGGCTGCTGGTTCGCCGATGGTTGAAGAAAGAGTGAAGCAGTCGTTGGCGACGATATCGCCGCTGCCCGCGACCGTGCCGTTGCGCACGACGTATCCGCTGCCGGCGGAAGCCACGCCAACCAGGCTCAGTGCGAAGACGCCAGTAGCTACAGCCGCAGCGCGCAGCCGTGGTTGCTTGGATTGCATTCGGAAACCCCCCGATATGTGATGGAAATCCGTCGATGACGGATCCCTTGGCAATCAGACGTCGCGGATCCTTCCGGCTCGTCCTCTTGAGACGTGCTCAGCACGAGCTATGCCAAGTGCTTTCAGCGCCTTTCCCAGCGCTTCTCCTGCCCACCCCATCTGATACGCAAGGCATTGCTTCGCAAGTGATTTGTCGCTCCCTCACTTGCAGGCAGGGTTCTCTTGTTCATTTCCGACAAAGACGCTGAGCTGGAATGTCAATTGGCCGCTTCGCGTCAAAATGTGACGCCCGTCTCGTTTGCGCACAGTCCGTGAGGGCATTCCGCCGGGCGTCAGCGAGAATTCGACGAGCCGGCTAGAATCCGCTGCCGCATCCATACGACGCACCCATGACCATCCAAATCCTGCTTTACGTGCTGGCCACGCTGCTTATCGTGGTTGGCGTTGCCGGCACGATC
>NZ_JBAWHJ010000215.1:0-11601 GCF_049593775.1 Dokdonella sp.
AAACGGCTTTTGCGTTGCCATGGTGAGCCTGCTTGTGGGATGGCGAACCATACGTGTTTCGTCGGCAAGACGCCACGCCAAGGGCGACAACTGGGACACCCACAATGCGGCCACACTACCTTCAACAACCGGGACACCCACCATCTGCCGAGATGGCGGAATTCTGGGCGTCCCCCTTCCAGGGCTTCTAGTGTCCCGCTTCTAGTCTCAAAGGTATGAACACGTTCAGCGCAGCTCCTTGGAGCAGGATGATTCGTTGATCACCTTGCCCGGCAGTGCTGGCAATTGTCAGCTCCGAAAACGGATCGAATGTTGCCCACAATGTGCTGTGTTCACGGCCATCTTTCGGATGAATCAGCAGTCGGACGAATGATGCATCCTGGACATTGGCGCGCTGCACACGAACCACGTTCCCTCCCGTCTGCATTTCGATTGCGTCATCGACAAGGGCAGCTGACCGCGGGGGCAGAAAGAAGGATTTCATCATGTGCCCCTTGATGATCGCGGAAGACTGATCCGCAGGCAGGACCGTCCTAGCACCATCGCCGTAGGTCTGGTCAAAGCCCGTCCTGAAGATGACAAGCGTGTCGATGTCGCTGCCGAAGCTGCCATCGCTTGCGCTGATCGTGAACTCGCCGGTGGATTCATTGCTGTGGGGCAAAATTGGAACGCTTATCAGCCAGGATACGGATTGGTTGGCAGGAACGATGACAGTGTCGAGAAATGGGCCGGTCCCGCTCATTGCGCACTGCGCTGACGGGCTGCCTGGTATACAGATCCAGGTGCTGTTCTGGGCGTCGAGGCCCGCCGAGTAGGTGCTTGTCATGTGGACATCCGTGGCGGTCATGTTCCCTGTGTTGCTCAGGGTCACGAGATAGTCCGCAATCTGTCCGTAGCGTGCGTACTCGGCTCCGTCGGTAACGGCGAGACTGAGTTGTGCTTGCGCAGGCACACACATGACCGTTACGTCAGTGATGTTGGCGTTGACAGTGCCATTTGCGTTGTCCAATGCGCAGCTTTCGCCAGACGGCTGTTGGGCGATCGCTACGGTGTAGCTGCTCCCGGCGGGTAGCAGGGCATTGAACGTGAAATTCGAGCTGCCGGTGGCGATGGCCAGATCATTTCCGCCATTGAGCCTCAGAGTCAGGCCCGAGGCAGACAGGCCGGAAATCGTGCCTCCTACGCTGTAGGAATTATCGCCGCAGTAGACAAACAGATTGCTGACTGATCCGGCGGGCATGGTCCCCGCGTCGTTGACGACATTGCATCTCTGGCTTGGGTTGTTCGGTTGCGACGACACGGTGACCGTATAGGCCGCACTTGCCGGAACGGCCGTCAGAAATTCAAACGAGGTGGCTGCGCTATTGATAGCCAGATCTTCGCTTCCAGTTCCGAAGTCGAGGTGCAGGGTCAGGCCTTCGCCATTGAGTCCGGCTACTGCACCGCTGATCGTGTTTTTCAGAAAATTCGCGTTGCAGATGGAGTCCGCGTCGATCGGTACCTGTCCGCCATCGCATGCGGAATCACCGCTCCAGCCGACGAAGTGCCAACCAGCCTGCGGGGTCGGCGTGAGCGCCACAATGGCACCCGCAGAATATCGCGCCGAACAACTGCCGCCAGTGCTGGTGCAATTCGCAATCACACCGGAGTTGGGCGGCGGTGTTGCCGCCGCAGATACCGAGCCTTCGCCGGCCACCGTGACATCAAGTGCGTAGTCAACCCCGACGCCCCGCAGGGCGACAGTGCGTGTAGTCGAAGCGGTTTGAACCTGCAACTGTCCAAGACGAAGGCCAGCGTCAGTCGGAGTAAAGATCATCGGGATGGTGCAGGTCGAGCCGGCCGGCAGGGCACCCACGCAGGAGGTGGCTGATTGACTGAAATCGCCGCTTGCATTGATCGCAACGATGGTCACGGACGTCGTGCCATTGTTGGTGACATCCACTCCCATCGGCACCGAATCGGAGCCCACTGGAGTATCGCCAAATTCGAGGGGATCCGGCGAGAGCGTGAGCGGCGGCTCCACGCCGACACCTTGCAGGGTCACGATGTTGTCTGGAGTGCCGCTCGCATCGGAGCTGACCGTCAGATCCTGACTGATATTGCCGATCGCCGTCGGGGAGAACCGGTAGCGCAGCGTGCAGCTCCCCAATGACGCGACGACGAAGGGCGTAGTACCGCAGCTACCGCCCGTGATGTTGAAGAACGGTGCCACCGGGGACGTGATCGCCGAGACGTTCAACGCGGACGTGCCGGGATTCGAGACCGTCACGCTCAGCGTCGCCGAATTTGCGCTGACCTGGACATCGCCGAAATCCAGTGGATCCGGTGTCAGCGTAAGCAAAGGAGCCACGCCAGTGCCCTGCAAGGAAAATGCAAAAGTCTCCAGTGGGGGTCCATCGCCCTGAGGTGAGGCAGGATGCCTTTTCAAAGGCGCATTCGCATCTTCACTTGCGCCGCTGACTGCCGGAGGGGCACTGTAAGGCGGAGTGCCTTGCAGATAGTAGGTCGCCGTCACGATCTGGCTGGAGTCTTCGATCGCTGTCGGGTTGAACTGATAGCTGATAGTGCAGGACGCTCCCGGGATCACTTGAATCGGCAAAGCCGAACAAGTCCCTGCTACACGGACGAAGGGTGCCGTCGGAATCGTCAGATCGGTAACGATGACTGCTTGACTCAACAGGGGATTGGACAGGGTGACCTCGCGGGTCACTGACGTGGTGTCGATCGGCACGGTGCCAAAGTCGAGGAGGCTCGGAGAGACGAACGTTGGCTCTATCCCGACACCCTGCAGCGTCAAAACGTTGTCCGGCGTTCCAATCGCGTTGCTGGTCAAGATCAGATCCTGACTGAAGCCTCCCGTGGCAGCGGGTCGAAAATAGATATTTTTCGTCTCGACGCCTCCAGGCGCCACGGTGATTCCGCCGCCGAAGCTTAAAAACGGCGGACCGGAACCTGTCACATCGCTGATGTGCAAGGGTGCCGTTCCAGGGTTGGAGATGGTGACCTGCAGCATTGAGTTGCCTCCAACTACAACGCTGCCAAAGTCGAGCAGATCCGGATTCAATACAAGCATGGCCTCAAGCGTGTTGCCTCGCAGGCTGAGAGTCCTTGTCTCAGCGCCCGCGGTATCCGAGATGATTTCGACCTGCTCTCTGGTGTCCACCCCGGACGCGTTCGGCGAGAAGGTGTATTGAAGCGTGCAACTGGTTCCGGCGGCGAGCACGACGGGTGGGGTGGTGCAGGTGCCTCCGGTCAGGGCCATCGGAGCAGCAGGACTCGTGATCGCCGAGATTTTCAGCTCCAGGGTTCCGGCGTTCGAGAGCGTCACGAACTGATTCGCCGAAGAACCCGCCGGGACATAGCCGAAGTTCCATGGATTCGGGTTGATAATCAGGATGCGCCCCTGCGCTTCGATGGCGCCAATGTCGGTGCCGGCTCCTGTCGTACGGGCAAACCCCGCACCACGCTGGTCTGACTGCAGGCCCAGAAAATTGACACCTTGATCGCGGGCCGGACTTGACGTGTTGGGGGCCCTGACGCGTACGCAAGTCGCCGTCAGCCCGATCCCCGCGTCTTCGGCACAGCCATAGTCCACCAGATTGCTGAGGTCTGGATGATCGTTGAAGAGGGTCGCCGTATTGGTGCCGTTGACTTCCGAGGAATCGTCGCCGAACAGGCTCGCACTCGTGTTGAGCTGAATCACGCCACCACCGTTGACAACCTCGTTTTGGAAGTTGCCGGTGGTCCCCTGGTTGTCGGCCAGGATCGTGCTCGCAAGTGATATCCGCAGCGAAGGCGGCCGATAACTGTGCATATGAACGCCGCCGGCCCCGTCGGATGCACGATTGTCCGTGATCGTACTGTTGGCGATCAGCAAGGTTTCCGATTGGGAAAAGATCCCGCCTCCGCCCGTCGCCGCGCTGTTGCCGGAGACTGTTGTCTGAATCAAGGTGCTGTTGCCTCGAAGCTGCAATCCGCCACCCTGGAAGGTGCGAGCTGTGTTTCCGGAGATGGTGCTGCCGGTGATTGTCGTCGGGCCTCCTATGTACATTCCGCCGGCGATCCCGGCACTGTTGTTTTCGAGGATGGTGTTCGAGACAGTGGCTCCTCCCGAGGCATCCACCCCACCACCGAAGCTAACAAGGTCAGTTGCCGAGTTTCCAGCGATCAGGCTATCGGTCAGGTTCAGTGTTTTCGCGGCGTATACACCACCGCCATCTGAATTGCGACCGGTCACCGTGTTGCCGAGAACCGAGCAATGACTGAGCGTGAGATCCCCCATTGCACAGACGGCACCTCCAGGGCCGTGGATGGCACAGTCGAGTGAGTATCGATCCGTATCAACAGTGGTCCTGCCGTCTTCAAGCACAAGCCCGACAAGCGAAACATTCGCGCTTGAAACGGTCCTGAAAATCCGTGAAGCGTTGTTGCCGCTGATGACCTGACCATCGGATCCGGCGTTGATCGAAAGATCCTCCGTGATCACTATTTCGCCGCTGGTCAAAATGACCGGTCCCAACGGCATAGGGAAGAATATCGAATCCGGACCGGTCGTTGCGTTGGCCCGTGCGACAGTGTCGCGAAGACTTCCTGTCCCTGAATCGGCGTTGTTGGTCACCAGAAAGATGGCCGCCTCGCTGATGCGGGGCACAAGCAGGTTGAGAACGGTCAATGCAGCAATAGCAAGAAGATGGCGTCTCATCGAGGCTCCCCTGTGGGCCAAGGACTTGAGTGAACCGAGTTTCCTGACTGGAGCTCGAAGTGGAACCTCGAATGCAGGGGCGAGACAACCGCCTCCGGTACCGGTCCTGAGATTACGCAAAACTTCGGTCAGTGCGCAACGTTTGGCAATGAAAGCCATGGATCACGAGCAACGCCGGATTGTGGCCAAGGACCAAGCGAGCTATGCGGCAACATCCAACATTCGGGACACCCACAATGTGTCGGGATGCCCAGGACGCGAGATCTGGCATCGGCAACAGGAAGAAGTTGGCTCAGCGCCAACTGCATCGTCCGGAATCCATGCTTTTGGGTATATCAAAGAGCGCCATTCGACGAACGAGCGGGCGATTTGCGGAAGCCGTCCAGGCCCCACCCCCGGAGCATCCGATCCGCCGCTATGTGCTGATGTGTTGTATCAGGCCGGTTGAGGTCGCAGTAGCCGCTGTGCGCTTCCGGTGCCCTTGAGCCACCCCTGCCCCATGGCCGCGGCTTTATCGATCAGGGCCTGGGCGGAGCAGATCGCCCGCCAGTAGTTTGTTTCGGTGCCCAGCATCTGCCGATGCCATTAGCGTTGACTC
Organism: Dokdonella sp.; assembly: GCF_049593775.1. Lineage (GTDB taxonomy): Bacteria > Pseudomonadota > Gammaproteobacteria > Xanthomonadales > Rhodanobacteraceae > Dokdonella. The sequence continues at coordinate 5,301 of NZ_JBAWHJ010000215.1, forward strand.
AGTCCCAGCTCGCGCAGGACGAACAACCGGGCCACCCACATCCTGGGCAGGCATGCTTGGCGAAATCATGGGTGTCCCGGATCATTTCAGATGCACCGGCCATGCTTGCCAAGCTTTCTCAAAGGTTTTTGCAAGGACTGGCCTCGTCGCTAGCCGTAGGATTGGGCCCGAAATCAGCCCGGCTCGATCAACCAAGGACACAACCCTGGCGGAATGGTATTGCAGACGCGAACGCATGTTCGCTGATGTATCCGCCAGCGCCGTGCAAGCAACCTCAGCAACGGCGGTCTGATGATACTCAAACGATGGACCCACTTCGCGATAGCGCGCCTGCCGGACGCGAGTACCGGGCAGCAAAGCAAGGACTGGGGCCTTCATGAACTTCACTGCTTGCCATGGCGCACGCCGAGCGTTGCGTTGACCGCGCTTCTTCGATGCGACGCATGGATTGCGCTGCTTCAGCTCGAAGTACGGCGTCAAGCACTTGCCTGCGAGCAACAAGGATCTCTGGAGAACCCGCAATGAAGTACTTCCTGTCAATTGCCCTGCTGTGCAGTCCCACACTGTCCATGGCCGGGAATCCTCTGCTCGTCCCCGATGAAAGCTGGGCGTCGCAGGCGCAATCGAACTTGAACGCGCGTGAATACCATGTCAGCCAAAATGACCTTGGCCTGCAAGCACCGAACCGGGCGCAAGGGTTTCGCACCTATTTTGATGCGAACGGCGTGCACCTGGTACATCGTGATAGTAGAAATCAGGAATTGTTGTTGGGCCTTGTGCTCAGCCATATGGATTTCGGCACGGTCACCCGCAACGTTTCGGAGGGTCGAATCAGCTTCGATCAGGCAAGCGTTGAAATTCAGCGCGGCGATGTTGTCGAAAGTTACCTCAATTCGAATCTTGGCCTGGAGCAACGCATCGACGTGAGCACGGCACCGACTGAAGCTGCCGAGATACGTCTGGTGTTTTCAGTACAAGGTGTCAGTACATATCCAAGTGAGGACGGCCAGCACATCATGCTGAGCAGCGCTCATGGCATCTTGCGCTTCGGCAGCGTCGTGGCAATGGATGCGGCTGGCACAATATTGGAAACCAGGCTGTACACAGATGAAAATACCATTGCGCTGGCGGTTTCCAGCAGCAAAGCCACATTTCCGGTCACGATCAAGAGCGTCGTGGACGGCATAAAGGATGCGCTACTTCAATCTGATCAGGCCAACGCCGCGCTGGGTTGGAGCGTGGCGATGGCCGGTGATGTCAATGGCGATGGCTTCGGCGATGTACTGGTCGGCGCGCCCTACTACGACAACGGCCAAGCCGACGAAGGGTCCGCGTTTGTCTACTTTGGCTCCTCGGGAACCTTCAACACCAGTCCCAACGCGCCGTTCGAGCTTGATAACGCCGGCGCACACTTCGGCTGGAGTGTCGCCGGTGGTGGCGATCTGAACGGTGATGGTTTTGCCGACATGATTGTTGGCGCGCCCGAATACACCAATGGGCAGGTGCAGGAAGGAGCTGTGGCAATCTACTTTGGCGGTTCCAGCAGTTTCAACAACACGCTGGATGCATTGATTCAGTCCAATCAGGCGTCGGCAAGTTTTGGAAACAGCGTGAGCGTCGCTGGCGATGTCAATGCCGATGGTTATGCCGACGTGATCATTGGTGCATATCGATTTGACAGTGGGCTCAGCGACGAAGGAGCCGCGTTCGTCTATCACGGCGGCCCTGGTACATCGTTCGATTCATTTGCCGATTCCGGCTTGGGAATCGATCAATCTGACGCCTACTTCGGGTTCAGTGTTGCTGGAGCCGGTGATGTCAATGGTGATGGCTTTGCCGATGTGCTGGTCGGGGCAAGTGGCTATAACAATGGTGAAAGCAATGAAGGTGTCGCTGCCATTTTTCTGGGCAGCAGCAGCGGCGTATTCCCGTTTCCACACGCGCTGTTGCAGGCAGATCAGGCCAATGCCGAGTTCGGCGCCAGTGTAGCTGGCGCGGGGGATATCAACGGCGATGGCTTTGGCGACGTTATCGTGGGCGCGCCTCGATTTGATCAGAAACTCAACGGCCTGCCGCTAGCGGACTCCGGCGCGGCCTTTGTCTATTTCGGAAGTAGCACTTTGTTCGACGCGGATGCTGACGCGCAACTTAATTTTGATCAGGCTGACGCCAGAGTTGGCACTTCCGTCGCGGGCGCGGGCGATCTGAATGGTGATGGCTATGCAGACGTGGTTGTCGGGGCACCGAACTACGAACAATCCCAAACGGACGAGGGGGCAGCGCGTATTTATCATGGTTCTGCAGACGGATTGAATGTGCTGGAAGTTGCCCGTTTTCGCGGTCAGCAAGCGTTCGCGAAACTGGGACAAAGCGTTGCCGGCGGCGCTGACGTGAATGGCGATGGCTTTTCGGATCTTCTGCTTGGCGTGCCCGCCTACGACGCCGGGCAGACCGACGAAGGCGCGGTCTTTGTCTATCGCGGTGGCGTTGGCGAACTTGACGATTCGGCGGACGCGTTGCTGGAAGTCGATCAGCACAGTGTATCCCTGGGCTGGAGCGTAGCTGGCGCAGGCGACGTCAACGGTGACGGCTTCGCTGATGTCATCGTCGGCGCACCTTATTTCGATGCGGGAGAAGTCGACGAGGGCGCCGCATTCGTCTACCTGGGCGGCGCGAACGGGCTGAACACCCTGGTTGATGTCGTGCGGTTGGAATCCAATCAAGCTGGCGCAAGGTTTGGCCACAGCGTAGCGAGCGCGGGCGATGTCAATGGCGACGGCTATACCGACTTGATTGTCGGGGCCCCACGATACGACACGCTATCGGTCGATGCTGGCGCCATGTTTGTTTTTCTGGGCGGCAGTTCCGGGATCGAAGCGATAGCGCATACGCAAATTCAATCCAATCAATTCGAGGCGTACTTCGGATCGAGCGTTGCCGGTGCAGGCGACATCAACGGCGATGGATTCGCCGACGTGATCATTGGTGCGGAAGCCTACGATTTCGGACAGACCGATGAGGGTGCCGCGTTCGTTTATCTGGGTAGCGCGAGCGGAGTCGTGGATCAGTCGGTTAGGCTGGAGTCGAACCAGGTCGGTGCAATGATGGGTCGCAGTGTGGCTGGCGCGGGCGACGTCAACGGCGATGGCTTTGCCGACGTGATTGTTGGTGTGCCGCGCTACAACAACGGACAAACCGATGAAGGCGTCGCGTTGATCTACCTCGGTGGCGCCTTCGCTCCGATCCCCGCCACACTGCTGGAAGCCAACCAGGCCTCGGCGTTCTTCGGTACCAGCGTGGCTGGCGCAGGAGACGTCAATGGCGACGGCTACGCTGATGTGATCGTGGGAGCGCCGTCTTATGACACGGCTCAAATCGATGGCGGCAGCGCGCTGGTGTTTCTTGGTGGCAACGCAGGCGTCGCGACCACCGCGCAAGTTCAGATCGTGTCGAACCAGGCCTTCGCCCACTACGGTAGTAGCGTCGCCGCAGCTGGAGATACCAATGGCGATGGCTATGCCGATGTCTTGATCGGTGCACAGGGGTACGACAGCGGGCAAACGGATGAAGGCGCAGTTTTCATCTACAACGGCAGTGATGCGGGCATAGACAGCAGCGCGACGGTCAAGCTGGAATCCAATCAGACGGGTTCGAACATGGGTGAGAGCGTTGCGGGCGTAGGTGACGTCAACGGCGACGGGTTTGCTGATGTCATCGCCGGAGCACCCTTGTACAGCCATGTGCTGAATGAACAAGGCAGAGTGTTTTTCTACCTTGGTGGCGATGCACCAGGGCGTTTGGTACAGCCGCTTCAACTGCGCACCAGCGGCACGTTGGTGTCCGAGTGGGGCATCTCCAACATCGATGACGGTTTGCAGGTGCAAATGCATGCCACCAGCCCGCGCGGCCGCGAACGGGCCAAATTGCAGTTGGAGGCTTGCCCTGCTGGCTTTCGATTCCTGCACCCGGCTTGCAGCGATTTCGTTTCCGGCAGCTGGCAGGAACTACCGGCCAGCAGTGCGGGCGCATCGCTCAACGTGATGGCGCCGGGCTTGAACTCAAACACCCTGTACCACTGGCGCGCCCGCGTGCTGTATGCGCCCCTGACAGTCACCGCTCCAGGCATTGTCGCCGCAGCCAAACCAGTCGCTGGTCCATGGCGGCGATTGAACAGCAGCGCCGACGCGGCAGATACGCGCATGCTGTCGCCGGTGGCTTTGTTTTCTGATGGTTTTGAATGGGCCGCACAATGAAGCTCAGGGATCCCCTGAATAATTCGACGTAGCCCTCACCGCGTCTGTCTGGGTGCAGTTCGCGACGCGTCGACGACGGCAAACGGAACATCCCGAACATCTCGGACACTCACCAACAACCGAATTCGAAGGCTCGACAGACTCATTTTTCGTCACACCAGCAAACGAGAGGCAGATTTTTTTGCGGATTCGACATTCACGGCAATTTTTCGTCAGTCCATGGTCAGTCAGCTTGCTTGCAACGAGCCCAGCTCACGGATATGCAGAGCGCTTTCGCCATGCCGACAGGTTCATCAATGGCCCAAAGTGGCGATAGGCCCCTGTATCAACGGCATATTCACCAAGCAGTGAAATTTTTTGCGGGCATGACATAGGTCAAGGCTGGAGCAGTGTTTGGCCGAGATAATCGCGAGCACTTGGCTAATAAAATGTCGCCGTGCAGTTCATTTATATACTTCAACCCTGTACGTTGATGCTATTTTAACGGCACTTGTTATATACCTGTTCCGTTAGGGGGCTTGGGGCAGACAATCTGTCTGTATCTGCGCACGATGACTGAGGGGGTTTTCCGCATGAAAAGATTAGTTACCGATAAACACAATGGGGCTCTGCAACAACGATTGAGAATGACGCCGCTGGCCGCCTGCTTGACTGCCGCACTGGCCTTCAGTGCCTCTGCTCCGCTGTTGGCAAGCGATGCGGGCAGCAACCCGCAGTTGAATAGTGCTCGCACACAGCTTCTGGATAGCGTGTCCAGTGGTGAGGCGATGCTGTCAAGACTTACCCCCGCCCAGGCTGCCAGGGCCGACATGGCCATGCAGCGCGCGTTGGGAATCGACAAGATCGGCGTCATCATGGGGGCGACCATTCCGGTCACCAACTGCAACGATTCCGGTTCGGGCAGCCTCCGGAACGCCTTCGGCATTGCCGTCAGCGGCGACACCATCGATATGAGCGGGCTTGCTTGCACGGTCCTTCTCACAAGTTCGCTTGTTACCTTCGCGGATGATTTGACCATCCAGGGCGACACGGAGTCCAAGTACCCGATTCTCGACGGCCAGGACACGATCGAGCCGCTGGCTCACTACGGTAACGGCGCCCTTGTCCTGTCTGGCGTGACGGTCCGGAGCGGAAGGTTTTCGGTAGCGTCCAGCGGGACGGCCTCGGGCGGCTGCATCTATTCGACTGGCGACGTGGTTCTGCAGGATTCCTCCCAAGTCAAATACTGCACGGCTGAGAACACTGGAAGCGGGGACGCCAAAGGTGGCGCAATCATCAGCGCGGGCTATACCTCGGTGCTTACGGGCAGTATCGTTTCTGGTAGCGAGGCCATCGCCAACTCAGGCGTTGCAAAGGGTGGCGGCATCTACGCCTCAGGCGGCGTCACCATGAAGTACGGTACCGTCACCAACAACAGTGTGTTCACTACTAGTGGATCGTACACGCGGGGAGGTGGCATCTATTCGCCATCAGACTTGACTGCAAAATACTCCGGCATCAGCGACAACAGCGCCACCAGCAATGGATCCGTCATCGATGTGGGTGGCGGAGCGTGGATTTCCGGATCGTCAACAATCATCAAGTCCAGTATCTACGACAACCAGGCTGATTCAGCCGCCGCCATGGCGCTGGGCCGTAACGGTACGGGCAATACGACAATCGACTCGAGCACGATTGCCGACAACAGGGCCAGCGCTTCCAACGCCAAGTATGGTGGTGGCGTGTATCTTGGCAATACCAGCACCATCCAGAACACCACGATCAGCGGCAACATTGAACGAAACAGTGCCAACGAGAAATATGGCGCCGGGCTTCTGATAAAGAATGGCGTCAATCTGGACATGTCCAGCACGATCGTTTCGGGCAACGTTCTGATCGACACCACGGACGTCAGCTTCCCCTCGGATATCCGCGGCAACGAAACTACCCCGGCCACGATCACCGGCGACCACAACCTGGTGGGAACAAGCAAATATGCCACGACACCTGGGGATACCATCGACGACACTGAACCGATGCTCGGCGTACTGAGAAACAACGGTGGCTTC
>NZ_JBAWHJ010000216.1:0-9040 GCF_049593775.1 Dokdonella sp.
CTGCCTCAATGCTCAAAACGGGTAGCCCGCCGACGGGCGGAGTGGCGATCAGTGTAGTGGTTGTTGGCACCTGGTGCATGGCAGACATGAACGACGCCGGCCTGAATACTGATGGCCGGCGTGGACCGCATGGCAAGACTGAAAATAGCCGCTGCTCGGTTCAGGTCATGCCGGCTGAGCTGCCCATTCGATGTCGGCAGATTCACGCACATGCGGCTGCCAGTCGATGCGGTAGATGCGCAGCCGGGCCGGACGATTGGCCTGTAGATGAATGATCGCATTCTGCCCAAACTGGCGGGCAATGCCATCGATCGCTTTAACGTCCGGGATTGCCACAAGTAGTAGAGGCTCCCGCCATGGTTGGCCCGGGATGTGGCCCACTCCGGGCAGGCGTGGGGGATTGGCTGCTTTCAACCGTTGCAGCAACTGCTGCATGCGTTTCCTGTTTGTCTTGATGTCCAGGGGCACGGAGTGCGGGTTGCAGGCGCTGATCAGAAAGGCGCTCAATGTGTCTGCAAGAAATCCCCTCAGTGTTGCTGGGCACGAGTGACCAATGCACACGGTGGTTCGCGATCCGCCGGGCAATCTTAGGTCGTAGCGGGTTCTGGAATAAAGATCGACCAGTGCTTGCGGCGAAGGGCCGCCGTGCGCCGGGTCAGGCATACGTTGGCAGGAACTCCAGGTTGTCCTTGACGTACGCGTCGATGGCAGCCAGGTCGAGTTCGTCGATGCCGGATTTCCCGTGAGTCCATTCACGCAGCCACGCGGACTGGATCTCACCCCGCTCGAATGCGATGCGATATGGAATGCGCGAGAAGGTCACCATCCAGTAGCGCGGAACCCAGCGACCGGGGTGGCGATCGGCGAGTACCCGATCAAGCTCGCGCATGACCAGGTAGTCGGCATCGTCGACGCGATCACGCATCTCGATGTAGTTCTCCAGTGCCATCGCGGCAATGGCATTGGCGTTGGGCTTGCGCCGTTTCTCGAACTCGGCAAAAACCGCCCGCGTGTCGCCCGGGTTGGATTCCAGCAGATCGGCCAGCTCCACGGCATCTTCGAAACCCGAGTTCATGCCCTGGCCATGAAATGGCACGATCGCATGTGAGGCGTCGCCGACGAGCAGGGCACGACCATCCAGTTGCCAACGATCAAGATAGAGGGTGCCCAGCAGCCCGGTCGGATTGCCCATGTAGTCCTTGCGCAGCTCTGGGATCAGCGGCAAGGCATCGGGGAAATCGCGCTGGAACAAGGACTCCGCAGCGTCCGCATCGGCGACGCTGGCCAGACTCGGGTCGCCATCATTTGGCAGGAACAGGGTGACGGTAAAACTGCCTTCGGCATTCGGCAAGGCAATGCACATGTAGTTTCCGCGCGGCCATATGTGCAACGCGTTGGGCTCCATGGCATAGCTGTCGCCGTGGGCAGTGGCCGCTATCAGCGGCGATGGCAGCGAGCCGGCCGGAAAATCCCGAAGCGCGGGGATCTCCAGTTCCTTGTAGCCATGACCCAGCGGTTCGAAGCGCTCGCCCAGATCAAGCTGGCGCGCCATCTCGCTGCGCAATGCGGAGCCTGCGCCGTCGGCACCGATCACCACAGGGCTCTGGTGCATGTGTGTATTGCCGTCACGATCACGAAACTCCAGCCTCATGTCCGACCAGTCAACTCCAGCAAGACCGCGATCAAACATGACGGTTGCACCAGCCGCCTCGGCGGCATCGACCAGCGCCATGTTCAGGGCGCCACGGCTGACGGACCAGATCACTTCGGAGTCGTCACGGCCATAGCGTTGCAGGTTGGTGCGGCCATTGGTGTCATGCACCATTCGCCCGCGCATCATCACGGCGATGGATTGCATGCGCTCCTGCATGCCCGCAATGCGCAGGCCGTTCCAGCCACGCTCGGCGAGCGCCAGGTTGATCGAGCGACCGCCGAGGAATCCGGCCCGGCGCGGATCGGGGCGGCGCTCGAAGACATTGACCTTGAAGCCGCGTTGCGCAAGCAGGGTCGCAAGCAATGAGCCGACGAGTCCAGCGCCAATGATCGTGATTATTGGCTTTTGCATCTCAGTCTCGACGTGAATCGCGCCACTGCCGGATTGATTCGACCAGGCGTCTGCAATCCATGAATCGGTTGTAGAGGGGCACAGGTGACGCGCGAATGATGTCCGGCTCGCGCCAGTCGACGACGATGCCATCCTGTTGCAGGTGATCGAATAGCGAGCGGCCGGAATCGCGTGGTCCCTTGACCCGCAGCGAGAGCTGGCAGCCGCGCCGCGCCGGTTCGGCGGGCGTGGCGATGGCGAGAACGTCTGCGACCTGCTCGTTGATCAGCCATTCCAGATAGCCGGTCAGCGCTTCGGACTTGCGTCGAAGCGTGTCGAACCCTGCGTGCCTGAACACCTGCAGCGAAATCCGCAATGGCGCCAGCGCGAGAATGGGCGGGTTGGAAAGTTGCCAGCCATCTGCGCCGGGCGTCGGCCTGAATTCCGGGCCCATCTGGAATCGCGTTGATTTTTCGTGGCCCCACCACCCGGCGAAGCGCGGGCGATCCGTGTGGGCATGACGCTCGTGCACGAACGCCCCGGCCACGGCACCTGGTCCGGAGTTCAGATATTTGTAGCTGCACCACACCGCGAAATCGCAGCCTGAATCATGCAGGTTGAGACTGATGTTGCCGACTGCATGGGCGAGATCGAATCCGACGATGCAACCCTTCGCATGGGCTTGGCGGGTGATCGTGGCGAGGTCCAGGGCCTGACCTGTCAGGTATTGGATCCCCGGAAGCATGACCAGGGCGACGCGTGAGCCGTGCTCGTCGATCGCACGCAGGATGGCCTCATCGGAAAGTGTTCCGCCGGGCTGATCCGGCTCGATTTCGATCAGCGCAGTGGCAGGATCGAAACCGTGGAATCGTACCTGGGCCTCCACCGCATAGCGATCGGATGGAAAGGCGCTTTTCTCGATCAGGATCGCCGGTCGCTCGGCCGTTGGCCGGTAGAAGCTGACCATGAGCAGGTGCAGGTTCACGCTGAGCGTATTCATGGCGACGACTTCGCCGGGGTTGGAGCCTGTCAGATAGGCCAGATCGTCACGAACGAACTCGTGGTAGTCCAGCCAGGGAAGGCGGCCGCGGAAATGGCCTTCCACGGCGAGTTTTGCCCAATAGTCGAGCTCGTCGATGACAGCCTGGCGAGCGGCGCGTGGTTGCAATCCCAGTGAGTTCCCGCAGAAATACGCGATTTCCCTGCCCTCATGGCTGGGGACGAAAAACTCCGCGCGAAAGTCGGCCAGTGGGTCGGAGGCATCCGCTGCCAGGGCCCATTCTTCGGTTGCCGAATATCCTTGCTTCATCATTTGACCGACGAGGCAACGCTGTTGCAGCCAGCATCGAAACGTGAGATCCAGTCCTGGGTGGTGGCATCCAGGAGTGGCCGCTGACAACGGACCTGGATGGCAACATTGCCCAGAAGGGTGAAGCGATCGCGAATTGTGTAGCGTGATTTGCCGCGAGTGACAAAATAGCGATGCACGCTTGCGTTGGAGCCTTCCGGCTCGGCTTCATATCCGGTTTGCGCCTTGGACAGGGACAGTTCGTTCTGGGTAGCCTCGGCGAAATCATTCGGCGAGTTCAGTCGACGCGTCTTCACGGTCACGCTGGCGGTGTCATCCGTTCCGTCTGCAGCCGGGTCGGGAACCACGAAGATGATGGCCTGCGGATTGCCATCCGACTTTTCCATGATCGCGCTCCAGCCTGCGGGTACGCTGAAAGTGATATTGCCTTCATTGAGGTTGTAGGAGGTGCGTTCTTGCGCGGACGCAGAACCAATCGCAGCGAGCAGGATCAGGGGTAACAGTTTCATCGGACTACTCCGTCTCGTCATTGGCAAATCGTGATTGAGGCAGGTTCAGCCACTCCAGGGCAGTGCCATGGAAAAGGCGGGACTGGTCGGCGCGGGACAGGTTCAGGTTCGTGATGCCACTTCCAGGCTCCTGCTCGCCGAGCGGGAATGGATAGTCAGTGCCGAGCATGACCGTATCGACGCCGGCGACTTCGATCAGATAGCGAAGTGCTGCATCGTCGTGTACGCAGGAATCGAAGTAGATTCGGCCGAAATAGTCGCGCGGATTGCGCGCATTGTCGGTGGCGACAAGATCGGGACGCATTCGGAATCCGTGTTCGATACGCCCGATCGAATAGGGAAATGACCCGCCGCCATGCGCGAAACAGACGCGAAGCTTCGGTAGCCTTTCCAGGACACCACCGAAAATCAGGCAGCATGCCGCGCGGGCCTGTTCGGCCGGCATGCCGACCAGCCAGGGCAGCCAGTATTTCGGCATGCTTTCCCTGCCCATCATGTCCCAGGGATGCACCAGGATGGCGGCGCCAAGATCTTCGGCGGCTTCGAAAAAGGGAAACAGCTCCGGAGCGTCGAGATTCCAGTCTTCAATGTGCGAGCCAACTTGCACGCCCGACAACCCCAGCTGATCAACGCAGCGCTCGAGTTCCTGGATGGCAAGCGTTGGCGACTGCAAGGGCACGGTCCCGATACCCGCGTAGTGGCGTGGATAGCGCTGACAGATCTCGGCGGTGTGATCATTCAGAACCCGGTGCAGCTCAAGGGCCTGGCTGGGCTTTGCCCAGTACGAGAACATGACCGGCACGGTCGAGATGACTTGTACGTCAACGGCGAATTTGGCGTAGTCGGCAATGCGCACTTCAGGATCAAAGGCGTTGGCCCAGACTTCACGAAAGAACTTGCCGTCCTTGTAGATTCGGTGGCGTCCCTCGGCATTGACCATGACGGGAAAGCGGTCGTCATGGAATTTATCGGCGAGATTCGGCCAGTTTTCCGGCAGGATATGGGCGTGGGTATCGATCTTGAGCATGGAGCGAGTGTAACCCGAGGCGTGCCGGGACGGGCAGTCCCGAGGCGGCGTATCACGACGGGCTGCGCGAATTGCTGATCCGGAAAATTGCCGGTAGTTGGCTTACTGGTAGCGTTCCGGCGCAGGATTCACGTGCCCGCAGGAATCGCAGGTCCTGGCTTCAATCGAGCGATAGAAGCGATCGAATACCGGCGGAAAATCTGCCTCGATATCCTGGAGCGTAAAGAACTCCTCGAACAGCTTGTGGTTGCAGCGGTCGCAATACCAGAGGAGCCCGTCCTTCTCGTGGGCCAGGCGCTTGCGCTCGATCACCAGTCCGACCGAGTTGGCCGAACGTTGCGGTGAATGGGGAATGCGCGGCGGCAGATAGAACACTTCCCCAGCCTTGATCGGGATGTCCCGTGGCTGTCCGTTCTCCTGGATCTTAAGCACCATCTCGCCTTCGAGCTGGTGGAAGTACTCCGGGCCCTCGTCCCAGTGGTAGTCGGTGCGCAGATTGGGCCCGCCAACCACCATGATGAAGAAATCGCCGGCAACGATGCACTTGTTTCCGACTGGCGGTTTTAAAAGATGGCGGTGCTCGTCGATCCATTCCTGCAAGTTGAAGGCGGGGCTGATCATGATTGCTGGTTACCGGCTGCACCAAGAGGCGATGTCGGGAATGCTAACGGATCGAGCCTCTGGCGTCCCCTGCCTGAAAGACGCGCGAATGCACGCAACCGCTATCGCACGTCAGGAGGCTGATTCGATGGCGGCCACGCACTTGAGCTCGATGGCGATGGGCGTGGGCAATGCGCTGATGCCGAGTGTCGTGCGGCAGGGCTGTGCATCGGTGAAATATTCGGAATAGATGCGATTGTAGGTAGCGAAATCCGCCTGCATGTCCGTCAGGAATACGGTTACGTCGACCAGGTCTTCCCAGCGCGCACCGCTGGCCTCCAGTACCGCACGCACATTGGCGAATACCTGGCGACACTGGGCTTCCATGTCGTAGCTCTGCAGCCGCCCGTCCGGGCCATTCACGTTTCCGGGAACCGAATTGTCGACCGGGTCGCGAGGCCCGACGCCGGAAAGGAAAAGCAGGTTGCCGACCCTGCGGGCGTGAGGGTAGGAGCCGACAGCCCTGGGCGCGCGGTTGGCGTTTACGATGCTGTTCATTGTTGTCCCTCGCCAGACTTGACCACGATGGTCTGCCGATAGCGAATCTGATTGTCCATGTTGCGCACGAGGATCTGGTAGCTGCCAGGTCGCAACCACAATTCAGCGCTAGGGTAGGGATCGCTGCTCTGCCGGACCTTGTCGCCATAAGTGGCAATGCGACCCTTGAACTCGATCACCAGGCGATCAGCCGGAACGGCCTCATCAGGCTCGCCGTCGTAGCGGGCTTCAACCATGCAAGGATAGGCGTTGTCGCACATCCTTCCGGAGACGCTGAACGGGACGCGTTCGCCACCGAGGGCAAGCCAGGTGGGACGGCCACGCTGCAACTGCTCCTCGGGAAAGAAGACGCTGACGTCATAGGCCTTCGGTTTCAATGTCCATGGTTCGCCTTCGGCATTTACGAAAACGATCGGCTCTCGGGGAGCGAGGGTTTCCATGACTGCGCGATAGTAGGGGTGATCGCTGGTCAACTTGTCGTGCGGGATCAGCATGGTCTGCTCGATCGTCAGCGGGTCGATATCCGTGATGCGTTCGAAGTGCTGGGCCATCGAGGAGCCGCCGAGATATTTTCCGTGTTCCTGTATATGCGCATAACCGGCGTTCACCACGAGGCGTGCATCCTTGTGCTTCTTGAACACATCGCGCTTGAGGTTGTGCGCCTGTTCGGATTCGCGAGCATCGGCGGTGGCATTTGAAAGTGCCTCGTAGGCGACTACCCGATAGCCGAGCTTGAGTGCCTCGTGAACCATTTCGGAGTAGATCGGCTCCAGGGTGTAGAAGCCGGTCTCGTCGATTGCGTAGCCGCGGCCAGGCAAGGCTTCCATGTCGGTTTGATAGAGGGTTTCAGCGGCAAATGTGTCGAATCCTTCCTCACGAAGCTTTTTCAGCATTTGCACAGTAACTGTCCGGGTCAGCGGGTAGCTGTGATTCTCGTTGAAGAAGATTGCCTTGCGATCCTTGGCCAGGCGCGCAATCGCGTCGACGGCATCCTCCGCCTTCCAGCCCGATTCCTTCAACGGGGAAGGAGCGTCATCAGACGCCGCTTTCTGGATAATCGAAAAGCTGTTGCGGGCACCGACATACTCTCCGACCCACGTTTGATACCAGCTCAGGTACTGATTGAAGATCACGCGGAATGAAAAATCGGTGCTGTTCGCATAGGCATCGCGCATGAAGACATATTGCGCAAGCAGGCCATTGCGTTTTTGCCCCTCGGCCATGATTTTCTCGGATTGCGCAACTGCTTCACGCTGCTGATGCACGTTCGCCGAGCCTGTATTTGGGGGTGCATCCTGCGCGCTGATTGTTGCCGCGATCATGGACAGGCAGATTGCGAATGCCATGTGCAGGCGTTTCAGGCCCGTTGGAAAGGTCCGGTTGGAATCGTTTTCAATGTTCATTTCATTCCTCCAGTGCAAGCTGCCCCCGGGCTGAAAGTCCGGGCTCCCCAACTATCGGGATTCGATGCAGATGTTCTTGGGTTCGGTGAAGAAGCGCAGCGCGTCTATGCCGCCTTCACGCCCCATTCCCGAATTCTTGACGCCTCCAAATGGCGTCCGCAGGTCGCGGTTCATCCAGCAATTGATCCAGATGATTCCGAATTCGAGCCGAGCTGAAAGCCGTTGGGCCCGGCCCAGGTCCTGCGTCCACATGGACGCGGCGAGTCCATAGTCGGTGTCATTCGCGATGCGCACGGCATCGTCTTCATCCTCGAATGGAATCAGGCTGACCACCGGGCCGAATATTTCCTGCTGGTTGGTGGTGCTGGCGGAATCGAGGCCTTCCACTACGGTGGGTGCAACAAACCAGCCATCAGCGCATCGCCCTTCGAGATTGACCGCGTTGCCGCCGCAGCTGATCTGGCCACCTTCGTCCCTGGCCTCAGCAATGGCTTTCATGACCTTGTCGAAATGCGCCTTTGAAACCAGGGCACCAAGATCGCTGTCGTTTTCCTTTGGATCGCCAACGCGCAGGGCGCGCACTTTATCCAGATAGCGCTCACGAAACTCGGAAAAGATCGAGCGCTGGACAAGCAGACGTGAGCCGCACAGGCAGATCTCCCCCTGGTTTGCAAAACCCGAACGCACGATGGTCGACAAGTTGGCATCGCTGAAGTCGAAATCGGCGAAGACGATGGCCGGGTTTTTCCCGCCCATCTCCAGTGACAGCTTCTTGAACATCGGTGCGGCCGATTTCGCAATCGCGGTTCCCGTCAATGTGCTGCCAGTGAAGGAGACCGCCTTGACGAGGGGCGCATCAACGATGGCCTGTCCGACTTCAGGCCCCGTTCCATGAATGATATTGAGGACGCCTGGCGGGAAGCCGGCAGCGATGCTGAGCTCGCCAAGCCGGGCCGCCGTGCACGGAGTGATCTCCGAGGGCTTGGCAATGACCGCATTGCCAGCGGCAAGTGCCGGCGCTATTTTCCAGGTGAACAGGTAGAGCGGAAGGTTCCAGGGAGAAATGCAACCGACCACTCCCAGAGCCTGGCGCAGGGTGATGTTGATTGATCCCGGTCGGCCCGCATGTGACTCGCTGGACCATTGCGTAATGGCTGATGCAAAAAAACGCAGGTTGGCTACGGCACGAGGAATGTCGACGCCGGCAGCGACATGAACCGGTTTGCCATTGTCTCTGGATTCAAGCTCGGCCAATGAGTCCTGTTCGGCCTCGACCAGATCTGCCAGTCGACCCAGCAAGCGGGCGCGTTCCTCGACAGACGTCGCGGCCCACGCGGGCGCCGCCCGGCTCGCAGCAGCTACGGCCGCATCGACGTCGTCACCCGATGAAGCAGGACACTGAGCAAATACCTTGCCGGTTGCCGGCTCGAATATGTCGAGGACTCTACCGCTGGCCGCAGGGCAGAGCTTTCCATCGATCAGGTTGGCCAGCAGCAGGGTCGTGCCCATGGGTTTGAGCCATTCGAAGTCGGTCGTCAATGGTGATTGTACTGGCGGCTGCCGTCATCAAGGCCCGGCAGCCGCCCGATG
>NZ_JBAWHJ010000217.1:0-9799 GCF_049593775.1 Dokdonella sp.
TGGACTTCCCCGGAAACCACATTCCACTCGAAGGTACCGACCTCCGTGGCCCGAATGACGTTTGCATGACGCTCATGCTCTTTTGCGAACGCGCGCTCGGCCTCCACCTGCATTGTCTGCGCGTCACTTTTTTCCAAGGCGAGCTTGCGCTGCTGCAGGGCCTCGGCAGCTGCATTGGCCAGCTCGGAAAGCACATTGCGCTGCAAGTCCGTCAGCACTCGTGGCTGACGGTCGATCACGCACAGGGTCCCCATCTTGAATCCGTCAGACAACGCGATGGGAGCCCCGCCGTAGAAGCGGATGCCGGGCTCGCCGATTACCAGGGGGTTGTTGGCAAAACGAGGATCGAGACGGGCATCCGGGACTTCCATCAACCCTTCGCCCAGAATGGCATGTGCGCAGAATGCGACATTCCTCGGAGTCTCGGTAGCTTCTTCAAGTCCGAAATTCGACTTGAACCACTGCCGTTCCGTATCGACGAGACTCACCAGGGCGATGGGCGCTCCGGTCACCAGCGAGGCTGCGCGAACGAGGGCATCGAACAGAGGTTCCGGCTCCGTATCGAGCACACGCAACGCGTGCAATCGCGACAGTCTGGCGGCCTCGCTCTCCTTCTGGGCTAATTTCATCTCTGATTTCGGGTCTGTGTTCGCAAGCCTGAACAAGCCCTTCCCTGTCCTCTGCCACGTCCGACCGCCTGGACAAGCGGAAAATCACGCGCCTTGTGCAGGCGCCCACATTGCTGCTTATGCCCGCACCAAGTGTCGCACAGTGTCTCGCATGAAGGCATAGTCCATTACAATTTGCATCCCGATTGGATCTTGTCCGGCCAAACAGGCCGGGATGCTCCAACCTGTCCTGGCGAAAAATGACTCCTGCCCACGCCGAAAACTTGATTCCGTTGCTGGAAGCGCAGGGGCTCTCCTATTCGCGAAATGACGAGCTGATTTTCGGGCCGCTTGATTTCAGCTTGCATGCCGGCGAAGTTGTCCTCGTGGAAGGTGACAACGGTTCTGGCAAGACAACCCTGCTCAAGGTCCTGTCCGGATTGCTCGAACCCGGAATGGGCAGCATCCGTCTGAACGGCGAGGTGTTGACGCTGGCACGGCTGTCCCACCAGGTCGCACTGCTCGGGCATTTGCCGGGCCTCAAGGCCGATCTCAGTCCACTTGAAAACCTTGAGTTCGCGATCGGCGTGGCCGGCATGCGCGGAGGCATCACGCCTCGCCTCGCCCTGGCCAGTGTCGGGCTCGAAGGCTATGAGGACGTTGCCACACGCATGTTGTCCGCCGGACAAAAAAAGCGAGTAGGTCTGGCCCGTCTACTTCTGGTTCCTGCTGCACTGTGGTTGCTGGACGAACCCTACGCGAACCTGGACAGGGAAGGCATCGATCTGGTCAACCGCCTGCTGGACGCTCAGGCGCGACGCGGCGGTGCGGCCCTGGTCACCTCACATGGCGCCTACGCCTTTACTTCCGGCACCCCGCGTCGACTGCCATTGAGGCCATCCGCATGAGATATGGCACGACCACGTCGGCATGTATTGCGCTGCTGCGGCGCGATTTGCTGCTGACATGGCGGCGGCGCGGAGATGCGCTGAACCCGGCCTTGTTTGCACTTATCGTGGTCGTGATGTTTCCGCTCGCACTGGGGCCGGAACCGAATCAACTTGCACGCATCGCAGCAGGCATCGTCTTCGTAGCAATCCTCCTTGCGGGGCTGCTGGCGCTCGACGGGTTATTCCGCAACGATCATGAAGACGGCACGCTCGAACAGATCGTCTTGTCTCCGCATCCCCTGCCATTGCTGCTTGCCGGCAAGATTGCCGTTCATTGGGTGACCACCGCCCTGCCCCTGATTCTGATCGCTCCTTTGCTCGCGGAGATGCTCTTTCTGCCGCGGCAAGTCCTGCCTGTCCTGATCGCCGCACTGGCCCTGGCGACGCCGTTGCTGAGCCTGCTTGGCGCGGTCTGCGTCGCCCTCACGGTAGGCATGCGACGCTCTGGTATGCTGCTGGCCCTGTTGGTCCTGCCCTTGTATGTGCCGGTGCTTATTTTCGCTGCCGGTGCCTGCGACGCTGCGCAGGCGGGCCTGCCGTTTCTGGCTCCCCTGCTCTGGCTTGGTGCGGCCCTGGTGCTTGCCCTGGTGTTGGCACCGCTGGCCTGCGCCGCCGCCCTGCGGATTTCAATATCCTGATGAACAAGCTGACACTCTGGTTTCACAAATTCGGCTCGCCACCGATCTTCCATCGCGTCGCCGGGCTGCTTCTGCCATGGCTGTATGCAACCGCCGTGCTCGGCGGATTGGTGGCCATGTACGGCGGCCTTTTCGTGGCGCCTGCCGATTACCAGCAAAGTGACGCCTACCGGATCATTTTCATTCACGTGCCGTGTGCTTGGATGAGCCTGTTCGCATATCTGTTCATGGCGATCAACGCATTCATCGCCCTGGTCTGGCGAATCAAGATTTCGGAAATCCTCGCCATGGCCAGTGCACCCATCGGGGCAATTTTCACGGCAGTGACTCTGGCGACAGGGGCCATCTGGGGCAAGCCGATGTGGGGTACCTGGTGGACCTGGGATGCTCGCCTGACGTCGGAACTGGTCCTGTTGTTCCTGTTCCTGGGCGTTATCGGCCTCTACAACGCGATCGAAGACCGGCGACAGGCAGCACGAGCTGCGGCATTTCTTGCCCTCGTGGGCATCGTCAACGTGCCGATCGTGCATTTCTCTGTAAGCTGGTGGAACACCTTGCACCAGGGTTCGACGGTGCGCCTGCTCGGTCCGTCACGTATCGACTCCAGCATGCTCTGGCCGCTGCTCCTGATGGCGCTGGCCACCCACCTCTGGTTCTTCGCGAGCGTTCTGGCACGTGCTCGCGCCAGCACACTGGAACTGGAAGCGGGCAAGGACTGGGCTCGCGATGTCGTACTGAAAGCCGGAGCAAGACATGAATGACTTTTTCGCGATGGGTGGCTACGGTGCATACGTGTGGTCATCGTTCGCGATTTTCGTAGTTGCATTGCTGATGGATTTCATTGCCCCACGCATGCGCTATCGCAAGATCATTGCAGAGTTGAGCGGGCGCTATCGGCGCCAGAAGAATCGTCAGGAGAAACCAGCATGACTCCCACCCGCAAACGCAGGCTTGTCCTCGTCGCCCTGATCCTGCTTGCCGTGGGTATCGCGACCGTGCTGACCATCCTCGCCCTGCAGCAGAACATGACCTACCTCTACACACCCAGCGAGATCATCGCCGGCAAGGTTCCTGCCGATGCACGCATTCGTATCGGAGGCATGGTCAAGGAAAACTCGGTCGAGCGCGGACAATCGCTGACTGTCGGGTTCGTAGTCACGGATGGCGATGGCGACATGCGCGTCGAGTACGAAGGCATCCTTCCCGACCTGTTTCGCGAAAAGCAATCGGTGATCGCCACCGGCTCGATGCAGGGCGAAAAATTCGTCGCGACCGAGGTTCTCGCCAAGCACGATGAAAACTACATCCCCCGCGATGTAGCCGAAGCGATGGAGAACGCCCATCGCAAGCATGATGTTCCCGAGTCGGCAGACAAGCCGACACCCTAGCCAGCTCCATTCGGGTTCGACAAACAGAGTCAGCCACTGCAATCCCCAACCCAGGCCACGCAATGCTTCCAGAACTCGGACAATTCGCCCTCATCCTGGCCCTTCTCCTAAGTGCCGTGCAGTTGGTTCTGCCGCTGATCGGAGCGCACACGGGGAACAGGTCATTGATGGCAGTGGCTCGGCCGGCAGCAACCGGGCAATTCGTTTTCGTCCTGATCGCCTTTGTGCTGCTGACCTATGCCTTCATGGTCCAGGATTTCTCGGTGGCCTATGTCGCCCAGAACTCCAACCTGCAGCTACCGTGGTACTACCGCTTTTCAGCGGTATGGGGAGCGCACGAAGGTTCTTTGCTGCTGTGGATTCTTATCCTCAGCCTCTGGACCATGGCCGTCGCGGTCACCAGCCGCCGTCTGCCTGAAGACTTCATGGCCCGCGTCATGGGCGTACTCGGTTTCGTCAGCCTCGGCTTCCTGCTGTTCACGGTGCTGACGTCCAACCCGTTCACGCGACACATCCCAGGCCTGGCCGACGGAAATGATCTGAATCCGGTGCTCCAGGATTTTGGCCTGATCGTGCATCCACCCATGCTCTACATGGGTTACGTCGGATTCTCGGTCGCGTTTGCCTTCGCGATCGCGGCCTTGCTGGGAGGAAAACTCGACGAGCAATGGGTGCGCTGGTCGCGCCCCTGGACCAATGCAGCCTGGGGTGTTCTGACCCTCGGCATCGCGCTGGGCAGCTGGTGGGCCTACTACGAGCTGGGCTGGGGCGGCTGGTGGTTCTGGGATCCGGTCGAGAACGCCTCATTCATGCCCTGGCTGATCGGCACGGCGCTGATCCACTCGCAGGCAGTCACCGAAAAGCGCGGCAGCTTCCGCCCCTGGACCCTTCTGCTGGCCATCTTTGCGTTCTCGCTGTCATTGCTCGGAACGTTTCTTGTTCGCTCCGGCGTGCTGACATCCGTGCATTCCTTCGCCAGCGACCCGGAGCGCGGAATGTTCATCCTTGCATTCCTGACAGTGACGGTTGGTGGCTCCTTGCTGATCTACGCACTGCGCGCACCCAAGGTTTCGGGTGGCAAGCCATTTTCCGCCGTGTCGCGCGAGACCCTGCTGCTCGTCAACAACCTGCTGTTCACGTGTGCCGCCGCAATGGTCCTGCTGGGCACCCTTTACCCGCTGATCGGCGAGGCTTTCAATCTCGGCCGGATTTCAGTTGGTCCGCCCTACTTCGGATTCATGTTCGTCCTGTTGATGGCACCCGTAGCGCTGCTGATTCCATTTGGTCCGTTGCTGAACTGGAGCCGTGGCGACTGGCGCCGCTCGCTTCGCACCTTGCGCCCGGCGCTTGTGCTCGTCGTGGTCGCCTGCGTTCTTGTCTGGCTGATGACTGAGAAACTTTCGATCAAGGCGTTCATCGGCGTCGCCGTTTCGGTGTGGGTCGGACTTGGCATCATCGCGTTCGCCGCAATTCGCTGGCGCAACTCCCCGAAGGGACGCCGATTCACACCGGAAATGTTGGGCATGGTCATCGCACATTTTGGCTTCGCGGTGTTTCTTGCGGGCGTTCTCGTCACCGAGGGCACAAGCATCGAAAAGGATGTGCGCCTGGACAAGGGTGAAACCGCTGTCCTGGGAAGCTACACATTCCGATTCGATGGTGTCGAACGCGTCAGTGGCCCGAATTTCGTCGCCGACGAGGGCACGATAACCATCACTCGCAACGACGCCGTGGTTGCAGTTCTGCATCCACAGAAGCGCCAGTACACCAAGACCACGCAGATCCAGACCGAATCCGACATCGATCCCGGCTTCACCCGTGACCTCTACGTGGCACTCGGCGAACCGCTCGGTGACGATGGCGCGTGGTCGGTACGCGTGTACCTGAAACCATTCCTCCGATGGATCTGGCTAGGCGCGATCCTGATGATGCTGGGCGGCTTCGTGGCCGCGACCGATCGTCGATTCCGCGTCCTGGTGAAGGCAGAAGCGCCTGGTTCGAAGAAGCCTGCCGAAGCAAGCGCAGAATCTGTTGATGCCGTCGGGCCCCGTGCATGAATACGCGATTCCTTCCACTGGCGGGATTCGGCCTGCTCGTGATCCTGCTCGCGGTCGGCATTTCCTGGATGCGCAGCAACCGCATGAACGAAGTGCCGTCGCCGCTGATCGGAAAGCAGGCTCCGGCCTTTGACCTGCCCATGCTCATGGATCCAGCCAAGCGTCTCGACAATGCTGATCTGCTTGGCCAGCCGTACTTGCTAAATGTATTTGCCAGCTGGTGCTTTGCCTGCCTGGACGAACACCCATTGCTCATGAACGAAGGCAAGCGCCTCGGCATTCCTATAGTCGGATTCAACTACAAGGACGAGCCCGATGACGCCAAGCGCTGGCTGGCCCGGTTCGGCAACCCCTATAGCGCAATCATTGCCGATCGCGACGGCCGCGTAGCCATCGATTTCGGCGTGTATGGTGCACCGGAGTCTTTTCTGGTGGATGCCAAGGGCGTGATTCGCTACAAGCGCATCGGAGCGATCACTCCGGAGATCTTTGCTTTCGAAATCATGCCGAGGCTGGAAGCGATGAGGGGAGAAAAGCCATGACTGCATCCGCATGGACACGCCATGCCCTTATGATCCTGCTCGCGCTGTCGTTGCTGTTGCCGAATGCAGCCGTTGCGATCGACGCGCTGCCATTCAAGGATCGCGCAGAGGAACAACGTTTCCAGAATCTTGCACGCCAACTGCGTTGCCTGGTCTGCCAGAACGAAAGCCTTGCCGATTCCAGCGCGGACCTCGCCAAGGATCTGCGCCAGGAAGTATTCGAGCAGATGCAACAAGGAAAGAACGATGACGAAATCAAGCAGTATCTGACTGCGCGATACAGCGATTTCGTACTGTACAACCCGCCCTTGCGCAGCGGCACGTTCGTGCTCTGGTTTGGTCCGCTGATAGTGTTCCTGGCTGGTCTTGTTGCCGTTGTCCTGATCGTACGTCGCCGCGCCTCTGCGCAGCAGCGTGTTCCTGCCGAAACAAGTTCCGAGGATGGTTGGTAATGACGCTATTCGTGATTCTGGCTGCAGCGATGCTCGTTGTTGCCCTGGCTTTCTCACTTCTGCCGATGCTCCGCCAGCGCGCGCCCTCTGCATCCGCGAACGACAGTGGTTCAAAGCGCCTGAAGGCACTCAAGGACGCCCATGCCGCAGGCGTCATCAACGACGAGGAATTCAAATCGAAACTGGCCGGACTCGCTGCATCGGACACATCGGCAGCACTCGCGAAAAGTCGCCGGCCGGCCCTGCTCGCGTCGCTGCTGGTTGCCTTGCTGCTCCCGGCTGGGGCAATCGTCCTGTATCAGGCCATAGGCGCACCCAATGCACTGAACCCGGACAATCTCGTTGCGCGCAGCGGCAGCGCGCCCGCTGGAACCGGCGCCGACGGGCAAGGTATCGAGATGGACGAGGCCATTGCCGGCCTCGTCGCCAAGCTCGAAGCCAACCCTGACAACGCCGAGGGCTGGGCATTGCTGGGCCGCGCTTACCAGGCCATGGGCAAGTTTGCCGAATCGCGCGATGCACTCAAACAGGCGTTCGATATTCAGCCCGACAACCACGACCTGACCGTCGAGTACGCGCAAGCGCTGGCACTGTCAGGCGAAGGCCGACGCATCACGGGCGAGTCCAGGCAACTGATCGAAGGTGTTCTCGCTGCCGACCCGGAACATCAACGCGCGCTTTGGCTGATTGGAATAAGCGACTATCAGTCAGCCGACTACGATGCTGCCATTCGCAACTGGAATCGCCTGCTGCCCGCCTTGCCACCGGATAGTGACATCGCCCGCAGCGTGCGTGCCCAGATAGCTGACGCCGAACAACTCGGCGGCGCCAACCCGGCAGGGACAGCAATGGCGACAGCACCTGCCGTCGCACCTTCGACCGCATCCGCAGCAGGTTCCGCGGCAGCGGATTCCGGCGCTGCGGGCGGCCCAGGGTTGACGATAGAGGTCAGCCTCGACGACAGCCTGAAGAGCAAGCTTGAATTCGGCTCCACGCTGTTCGTGTTCGCACGTGCCGAGAGTGGCCCGCCCATGCCGCTTGCAATCCAGCGCCTGCAGGCCAGCGACCTGCCTTTGACCGTCAGACTGGATGACAGCATGGGCATGTTGCCGTCGATGAAGCTGTCGATGTTCCCGAAAGTGGTCGTCGGCGCGCGGATTTCGGCCAGCGGCAACGCACTGCCCCAATCCGGTGATCTGCAGGTACTCAGCGGCGCGATCGACGTCAACCGCAAGGAACCGCTAAGTCTGGTCATCGACAGCGTGATTCCCTGACCCCTCGACAATGACCTTGCAGGCGTACTGAATCTACATGTCCGACGCGCGCCACACTTTCAATCTGAGCCCGGGCTTTCGCATGAAGCGAGGTGGCGAGTTGCAGGGCGCGCAACTGGCCTATGAGACCTGGGGAACCCTGTCGGCGAAACGCGACAATGCCGTACTGATCCTGACCGGGCTATCGCCCAGCGCACACGCGGCCTCAAGCATCGGCGACCCGACCCCCGGCTGGTGGGAAGAAATGCTGGGGCCGGGCAAGCCGATAGACAGCAACCGCTGGTTTGTCATTTGCGTCAACACGCTAGGCAGTTGCAAGGGCTCGACCGGACCGGCGTCCATCAACCCGGAAACCGGTGAAATCTATCGGCTCGACTTCCCCAGACTCAGCCTCGAGGATGCGGCGCACGCGGCCCATGAACTCGTCCAGGGCCTCGGGATCGAGCGTCTGGCCTGCCTGATCGGCAATTCCATGGGCGGCATGACCGCCCTGGCCTACCTTTCGCTATACCCGGCAAGTGTCCGCGCTCATGTCAGCATATCGACGGCTCCGCAAGCGCAGCCTTTCTCGATAGCCATCCGTTCGTTGCAGCGGGAAGCAATCCGGCTCGATCCGAAATGGAATTCGGGCGACTATGACGATGAAAACTACCCCGAAACCGGCATGAGCATCGCGCGCAAGCTGGGCGTCATCACCTACCGCTCGGCAATGGAATGGGTTGGACGATTCGCACGAATACGCCTGGATTCGGACGAGCGTGACGACGAACCGTTCGCCGTGGAGTTCCAGGTCGAATCCTACCTGGCTGCCCATGCCCGTCGATTCGTCCGCAGTTTTGATCCGAACTGCTACTTGTACCTGTCGCGGGCCAGCGACTGGTTTGACATCGCTGAGCACGGCGAAGGCAACGCACGCGTTGCTTTGGCCAACATCAAGGTGGAGCGCGCCCTCGTCATCGGTGTCAGCACCGACATCCTGTTTCCACTCTCCCAACAGGAGGAAATCGCTGACGGCCTGAGCGAGGGAGGTGCCCATGTCGAATTCGTGGCACTGGACAGCCCGCAGGGGCACGACGCGTTCCTCGTTGACATCGAAGGATTCGGTGGAAAAATCGCACCATTCATGGCAGCGCTGTAGAATCAGCGGATTGAATGCGGTCGGCGAGAGCGACATGCCCGGCCAACCCGCACATGAGGAGATCCCTGGGACATGCTTGCACTCGATTTTCCCGGTTCGAAAAAACTGGTCGATGCCCTTGATGACGCCATTCGAAGAGATTGCACGACGGCGATCACCGATGCATTGCGACAAACCTTGTGCAGGCTCATGCAGGATGCGTCTGTCAGCCTTCCCGATTGCGTGTATGAGGCAGCTTCCGACCACTACGCGCGTCGCGAGATCTACACCAGCGCAGAACTCGGATATTCCGTGATTGCCATGACCTGGGGCCCCGGACAGGGCACCTCGATTCATGATCATTCCGGCATGTGGTGTGTCGAGGGGGTCTGGCACGGCCAGATCGAAGTGACCCCGTACGAGCTGGTCGAAAGAGACCAGGACCTCTATCGATTCGAATCACGCGGCACCATGCTGGCCGGTCCCGGATCCGCCGGCAGCCTGATTCCGCCCCATGAGTACCACACGATTCGCAATCCAAGCGACGACGCAGTCGCCGTCTCCCTGCATATCTATCGTGGTGCCATGACCTCCTGCGCTGTATTTCGCCAGGTCAAGGACGGCTGGTATGACCGTGATCAGCGCCAGCTTTCGCTGGACCAAACGCATTGAGGCTCAAGGCATACTTGAACTCGGGGTATTGTTCTGGCGTATACTCCGCGCCCCCGCGCCGAAGTGGCGGAACTGGTAGACGCGCCGGACTCAAAATCCGG